>DASURV010000171.1:0-8527 GCA_036375455.1 Casimicrobiaceae bacterium
GTCTACGTCGTCGGCCAGAAGGACGGCAAGGACGTCGCCGTGCCGCGGCCGGTCGTCGTCGGCGACTGGGTGAGCGCCAGCGGCGCGAACGAGTGGGTGATCGAATCGGGGCTGAAGCCGGGCGACCCGGTCGTCGTGAACGGCGTCGCCAAGGTGATGCCGGGCGCGCCGATCGACACGAGCGGAGGTGCCGCGGCGAAGGGCGGCGCTCCGGGCGCGCCGGCCGGCGCCGGCAAGGGCCACGCGCCCGAGGACGCGGCCGCCAAGGGCAACACCGCGCCCGCGAAGTCCTGACGCGGGGTCGATCGCATGTTCTCGCGCTTCTTCATCGACCGCCCGATCTTCGCGGCGGTCATCTCGATCTTCTTCGTGCTCGCCGGGCTCGCCGCGATGCGCTCGCTGCCGGTCGCGCAGTATCCGGAGATCGCGCCGCCGGTGGTCACCGTGCAGGCGGTGTACCCGGGGGCGTCCGCGCAGACGCTCGAGCAGACGGTCGCCTCGCCGATCGAGAATGCGATCAACGGCGTGCCGGGCATGATCTACATGAGCTCGTCGTCGGCCTCGAACGGCGTTGTGCAGATCCAGGTGACGTTCGACATCGGCACGAACGTCGACATCGCCTCCGTCAACGTCAACAACCGCGTCAACGAGGTGCTGCCGCGGCTGCCCGAGGAGGTGCGCCGCCAGGGCGTGACCGTCGAGCGCGGCAGCTCCGCGTTCCTCCAGGTGATCGCGTTCTACGCGCCGGATGGCCGCTACAACGACCTCTTCACGTCGAACTACGTGACGCTGAACGTCCTCGACCAGTTGAAGCGCCTGCCGGGCACGACGAACGTGCAGATCTTCGGCGCGCACGACTACGCGATGCGCATCTGGCTCAAGCCCGACCGCATGGCGCAGTTGCGCCTCACGCCCGCCGATGCGATCGCCGCGATCAACGAGCAGAATGCCCAGTTCGCCGCCGGCAAGGTCGGGCAGTCGCCGGCGCCGAAGAACCAGGAGCTCGTCTACACGGTGACTGCGCGCGGCCGTCTTTCCGACCCGAAGGAGTTCGAGCAGATCATCGTCCGCGCGAACCCCGACGGATCGACGGTGCGGCTCGGCGACATCGCGCGCGTCGAGCTCGGCTCGAAGGATTACGAGTTCATCGGCCGCGTCAACGGCCGGCCGGCGACGCTGGTGGGCGTCTTCCTGTCGCCGGGCGCGAATGCGCTGAGCGTCGCGAAGCACGTCCGCAGCGAGGTCGCCGAGCTGTCCAAGCGCTTCCCCGAGGGACTCACCTACTCGATCCCGTACGACACGACGCGCTTCGTCGAGGTCTCGATCCGCGAGGTGCTGAAGACCCTCGGCGAGGCGATGCTGCTGGTGTTCCTCGTCGTCTACCTGTTCCTGCAGAGCTGGCGCGCCGCGATCATCCCGTTCGCCGCCGTGCCGGTGTCGCTGATCGGCGCCTTCGCCGGCATCTACGCGCTCGGCTATTCGATCAACACGCTCACCTTGTTCGCGATGGTGCTCGCGATCGGCATTGTCGTCGACGATGCGATCGTCGTGCTGGAGAACGTCGAGCGCCACATGCGCGAGGACCACCTGCCGGCGCGCGACGCGGCGATCCGGGCGATGCGCGAGGTGACCGGTCCGATCATCGCCATCGTGCTGACGCTGACCGCGGTGTTCGTGCCGATCGCGTTCCTCGGCGGACTGACCGGCGAGCTGTACCGGCAGTTCGCGGTGACGATCGCGATGTCGGTCGTCATCTCGGGCATCGTCGCGCTGACGCTGTCGCCCGCGCTGTGCGCGGTGATCCTGAGGCCGCACGAGCCGCCGAACCGCTTCTTCGCCTGGTTCAACGACTGGTTCCGCCGTGTCACCGCGCGCTACAACGACGGCGTCGTCTGGATGCTGCGCCGCGGCGTCATCGGCACGATCCTGTTCATCGGCATGGTCGCGATCACCGCCTGGCTGTGGCGCTTCACGCCGGGGAGCCTCGTCCCCGACGAGGACCAGGGATTCTATATCAGCGCCGTCATCCTCCCGGACGGCGCGACGCTCGAGCGCACCGACAAGGTCGTCGACGAGGTCACGAAGGCGATCCGCTCGAACCCGAACAACGAGGACATCATCGCCTTCACCGGATTCGATTTCATCGGCGGCGGCTTCCGCAACAACGCGGCCACGATCTTCGTCACGCAGAAGCACTGGGACGAGCGCACGGTGACCACCCCGCAGCTCGTGGGTGAGCTGTTCATGAAGACTGCCGGCATCAAGGAAGCGCTGGTGCTCGCGTTCAACCCGCCGCCGATCTTCGGGCTCGGCACCGCCGGCGGCTTCGAGTTCTACATCCAGAACCGGGGCGACGGCGGCGCGAAGCGCCTCTCCGAGGTGACGCAGGCGTTCCTCGCGCGCGCCAACCGCGATCCGGAGCTCGCCGGCGCGCAGACGCTGTGGCGCGCGACGGTGCCGCAGCTCACCATCGACGTCGACCGCGAAAAGGCGAAGACGCTCGGCGTCCCGGTCTCCGACGTGTTCGCCGCGCTGTCGGCGACCCTCGGCAACTACTACGTCAACGACTTCAACAAGTACGGCCGCGCGTGGCAGGTGCTGATGTCGGCCGAGCCCGGCTATCGCAACCGTCCCGACGACATCGGCGCGGTCTACGTGCGCTCGTCGAAGGGCGAGATGATCCCGCTGTCGTCGGTGGCGACCGTGCGCTACTCGTCGGGCGCCGACGCGCTCGATCGCTTCAACAACCTGCCGGCGGTGAAGGTCATCGGGCAGGCGGCGCCGGGATTCAGCTCGGGGCAGGCGATCGCGCGCGTCGAGCAGATTGCGCGCGAGGTGCTGCCGCCCGATTTCAGCTTCGACTGGGGCGGCACGTCGTACCAGGAGAAGAAATCCTCGGGCGCGGCGACGTTCTCGCTCGGGCTGGCGGTGATCATGGTGTTCCTGATCCTCGCCGCGCAATACGAGCGGCTCTCGCTGCCGCTGTCGGTGCTGCTCGCGCTGCCGTTCGGCATGTTCGGCGCGCTCGCGGCGATCTGGATCAAGAACTATGTCGGACCGTTCTTCGGCGCGGCGCAGCTCACGAACGACGTGTATTTCCAGATCGGCCTCGTGACGCTGCTCGGCCTCGCCGCGAAGAACGCCATCCTGATCGTCGAGTTCGCCGTGCTGAAGACGCACGAGGGGCTGTCGCCGTCGGCGGCGGCGATCGAGGCATCGCGCCTGCGCTTCCGGCCGATCCTGATGACGTCGCTCGCCTTCATCCTCGGCGTGTCGCCGCTCGCCTTCTCGACCGGGGCCGGCGCGGGCGCGCGGCATTCGACGGGCACGGGCGTGATGGGCGGCATGCTGGCGGCCACGTTCCTCGCGGTCTTCTTCGTGCCGCTCTTCTACCGGGTCATCACCGAGCGGCGGCTGATCGAGCGTCGCAGCCACGACGAGCTCTTGAACGAAGTGCGCCATCTGCGCGATTTCACGCACCACGTTCCGCATACGCCCGGCCATCCTCCGGCGCCCGCCCATGGAGACTGACGTGAACACCCTGCTGCGCAAGACGCTCGCCGTCGGCGCGCTCGTCGCCGCCCTCGCCGCCTGCACGACGACGCCGACGGCGCCACCGGCGGTGGACCTGCCCGCGCCGACCGTCGGCGACCTTCGCCTCGAGCATTGGTGGACGAGCTTCGACGAGCCGGCGCTGAACGCGCTCGTCGACGAGGCGCTCGCGAACAACCTCGACCTGCAGGCCGCGATGGCGCGGATCGACGTCGCCCGCGCCCAGGTCACGCTCGCGCAAGGCGACCAGTTGCCGATCGTCAATCTCGGCGTGGATGCGACGCGCAGCCGGTTTTCGCAGGTCGGCACGATACCGGTGCCGTCGGGATTCCCCGCGGTCAACAACGACTACCGCATCGGCCTGAACGCCTCGTACGAGGTCGACTTGTGGGGCAAGTACCGGGCGGCGACGGGCGCGGCGCAGAACGACCTGCTCGCCACCGAGTTCGCGCGCGAAACGGTGCGCACCGCGGTCGCGGCGCAAACGGCGCGGACGTATTTCCAGCTCATCGCCGCCGACGCGCAATTGCACCTGCTGCAGGACACGCTGAAGCTGCGGGAAGAGACGGTGCGGCTGCAAACCGATCGCGCGCAGGCGGGCGTGATCGGCCAGTACGACCTCGCGCAGGCGAGGGCGGAGCGCGACGCCGTCGCGTCCGACATCGCGGTGGCGCAGCGCGCCGTGGCGCAGCTCGAATCGGCGCTCGCGGTGCTGACGGGCCGCTCGCCGCGCGGCGTGTTCGCGCCGCAGGTCGTGCGCGAACCGTCGCTCGCAAGGCTGCTGGCGGTCCCGACCGTACCCGCCGGCCTCCCGTCCGACGTGCTGGAGCGGCGGCCGGACGTGCGCCAGATCGAGAAGCAGCTCGTCGCGGCGAGCCTGCGCATCGACCGCGCGCGCGCCGATTACTTCCCGTCGCTGTCCCTCACCGGCACGCTCGGCAGCGAGTCGAGCGCGCTGCGCGATCTGTTCAGCGGCCCGGCGTTCATCTGGTCGATCGGTGCGGGGCTCTTCCAGCCGCTGTTGAACCTCAAGGGGATCGAGGCGAACGTCGAGGCGACGACCGCGCGCCGCCAGGAGCTCGTCGTCGACTACCGGCAGACGGTGCAGGCGGCGTTCAAGGACGTGCACGACGCGCTCTCGGCGAACCAGACGACGCGCGATGCGCTCGCCGCGCAGACCACGCGCACGCAGAATCTGCAGCAGGCCTACGACCTGTCGGACCTGCGCTACCAGTCGGGGTATTCGCCATACCTCGAGGTGCTGGACGCGCAGCGGCAGCTCCTGCAGGCGCAGACGCTGCAGATCCTCGCGGCGCGCGAGGTACGGCTCGCGCTCGTCGATCTGGCGCAGGCGCTGGGCGGCGGCTGGGACTATCGGAACGCGGTCGAGCCGGCCGCGACGGCAGCGGCGAAGCCGCAGTAGGGAGCCTCTGCGTCACCCGCGGGCGTTCTGCGCGAGCCCGGACGTATCGTGCGATTCGCGGCAATCGCGTAACATCGGCTGCCGCGAGGCCGAGGTCGCCGTCCGGCGGTCACGGCGAGCCCGCGCCACGACTCCATCGGACAGGGCATGAACGTCATCGACACCCGGCTTCCCGAGCTGCTGCGCGGCTCCCGCGCGCTGCTCGGCATGTTCGTCGGCATTCCGTCGCCATCGCTCGTCGAGATGTGCGGCCATGCCGGCGTCGACTTCGTGATCGTCGACAACGAGCACGGCCCCGCCGGCATCGAATCGACCGAGCACATGCTGCGCGCGGCGCGCGCGAGCGGCGTCATCCCGGTGGTGCGCACGCTCGAGGCCGACATCCTGCGCGTGCTCGACATCGGCGCCTCGGCGATCCAGGTACCGCAGGTGCAAACCGCCGAGCAGGCGAAGCGCATCGTTGCCGCGGCCAAGTACCCGCCGCTCGGCCTGCGCGGCGCGGCGTTCTCGACGCGCGCCGCCGGCTACGGATTCTTCGGCGGCGATCGCCATGTCGCCGATTCGAACGCCGGCACCGCGGTCATCGTCATGACGGAGACGCGAACCGCCATCGAGAACCTCGATGCGATCCTCGCCGTTCCCGGCATCGACGCCGTGTTCTTCGGCCCCAACGACCTGTCGTTCTCGTTCGGCCATCCGGGCCAGATGGGCCACCCCGAAGTGATCGGCGCGATCGAGCACGGCATCGAGCGCGCGCGGGCGCACGGTGTCGCACCCGGCGTCCTCGCCCTGACGCCGGAGGACTTCCACCGCTGGCGCAAGAAGGGCGCGCGCTATGTTCCGATGGTGCTGACGGGGTTGCTCGCGAACGCGCTGCGCGCCACCGTCACCGCCACGCGCGAGACGAGCGCCTGACGCCAGGCGGTCACTGCAACGGCGGCTTCTTGAGCAGCGTGTTGCGGTCGACCGAGCGCACGACGACGTCCGTCGCTCGGCCGTCGCGGGCGAGCGTGAGCGGAATGTCGGCGCCGGCCGGCCCGCGTTGCCAGACGCTTCGATAGAAATCCGCGAGGTCGGCGACGGACGCGCCGGCGACGTCGCGCACGATGTCGCCGATCTTCACGCCCGCCCGTTCGGCCGGCCCGCCTTGCGCAAGGCCCTGGATCGCGATGCCGTCCCTGGTCTCCGCCGTGTAGATGCCGAGCCAGGGACGAGGCGGCCGATCGACGCGCCCGAAGCGCAGCATGTCGCCGAGGATCGGATCGATCAGCTCGCTCGGAACGAACATGTTGCCCTTGACGACGTCGTCGCCGTCGGCTTCCTGGACGAACAGCGACCCGATGCCGGCGAGCCGGCCGTTCGCATCGAGCAGCGCCGCGCCGCTCCACTCCGGATGCGGCGGCGTGGTGAACAGCGCCTCGTCGAGCAGGTACTCCCAGTACCCGGCAAACTCGCGGCGCGCGAACACGCGCGCGCGAAGCGCGTGGCCGCGGCCGCCGTGGCCGATGACGAACACCTCGTCGTCGAGGTCCGCGGACTCGAGGCTCGTGCGCGCGATCGGCCGCAAGTCGAGCCGTCCGAGCGGCAGCACGAGGCCGAGGCCGGTCACCTGATCGTAGGCGAGCGCGTGACCGGGCACCACCGCGCCCGCGTGCGTCGTGAGCCAGATCGACTCCGCCTCGGTGATCAGATAGCCGATCGTCAGCACCAGGCCGTCGTCGCCGATCACGATGCCGTTGCCCACGCGCTCCGTTCCCAGGATCGACGCGGTGAACGCGTCTTCCGGCACTTCGATGCGCATGGCGACGACGGCGTCGAGCGCGTGCGGCAGGTCGAAGCGGACCTCGCCGCTCTTCGGCTGCAACTCCGACGGAAACGCCCACTGGGTCTGATCGGCCACGTTCATCACCTGCATCGCGGCGCCGCGGCGCCAGCGTCCATATTACGCGAATGCGCGCTGCGATCGCGCATCGCCCGGACCCTCCGGTCCTCGGCGAATCGGATTGTCGTGGCATCGATCGATCGCTGTGCCCACGTCCGGAGGCACCGATGCGCGGCTTCGCCTAGAATCGGTCTGCGGAGTGACCGATGCACGCGTTGACCTTCTGCGCGCTGCTGCTTGCCTTCGCGCTGGCCGCCGGCGCCCAGGTGCCGCCGTCCGCCGACGAGCAAGCGCAGTACACGGAACTCTTCGCCGCTGCTGCCCGGGGCGATGGCGCGCAGATCGCCCGCCTCGCGGCATCCGGGAGATCCATCGACGCGCGCGATGCGCATGGCCGCACGCCGCTGCACGTCGCGGCCCTTGCGCGACAGCCGGAGGCAATGCGGGCGCTCGCGCGCGCGGCTACACGCGGATGGTTGCGCTGCTGGAAAAGGCAGGTGCGCGCTGAGTTCTGGTCAGCGCGCCGGCGCGAGAAACGCCGCAATCGCCTGCCAGTATTCGGGATATTCCTGCAGGTCGTTGTGGCCGGCGCGCGGCAATTCGAGCCATTGCTTGGCGCCGCCCCAGAGCGCAAAGAGCCGGCGCGAATGGGCAATCGGAATGATGTCGTCGCGCCCGGCGGCGATCGCGAGCAGCGGCGCGCGCAGCGCGGGTGCGAGCAGCGCGCAATCGTAACGATCGGATAGCACTGCGCGCACGAGGGCGGCAGGGAAGTGCGCCGCGGCGACGGCGGCGATGCTGTCGTAGGGCGAGACCAGCACGATCCGGTCGACGGCCCGCTTCGACGCGACGTGCACCGCCACGCCTGAGCCCAGGCTGCGGCCCATCACCGCGAGCCGCGCGCCGTCGATGTCCGCGCGCGACTGCAGCGCATCGACCAGCGCGATCGCGTCGGCCGTGAGCGCGGCCTCGCTCGGACGGCCCGTGCTATCCCCGTAGCCGCGATAGTTGACCAGTGCAAAGGCGCGCCCGCCGAGGCGATCGCTCACCGGGACGAGCCACGAGATCTCTTCTCCGTTTCCGCCGAAATAGACCAGCGGCGCCGCGGGAACGCCGGGCGGCTTGACGAGCCAGCCGCGCAGCTCGACATTGCCCGGGCGCGTCAGCGCCAGCCGCTCGAGGGTCCACCCGCGCGGCGGCAGCGGCGCACTGCCGGGCGCCGCGACCGGGTGGTAGAGCAGTCCGTCCTGGAGCTGCCTGCATCCGCCCAGGACGACCGACGTCACGAGCGCGACGATTCCGAACGCCCGGGACGCGGCCATCGCCGGATCCTCAGCCGCCGCGAGCCTTGCGCGCGGGGGCGGCCGCTCGCTGCGCGGCGCCGCGAATCGCCTTGCGCATCACCGGCCGCGCCGGCTTGCGCCGCGCCACCTCCGCGAAGCCGGCGCGGTCGTACATCTTCTTCGCGCCGAACCACATCGACTCGTCCCCACCGCGCCCCGGCTTGTCGACCGGATAGGCCTCGAGCAGTCGCGCGCCATGCGCGCGCGCGAACTCGGCCGCGTGCGCCAGCATTCGTTCCGACACGCCTTCGCCGCGCGCCTCGAGCGCCGTGTAGAAGCAGACGACCGACCATACCGGCTTGTCGTCGACCGGCTTCATCACCGGCG
>DASURV010000172.1:0-19451 GCA_036375455.1 Casimicrobiaceae bacterium
GGCCGGCGCCTCGCGATGGTGTTCCAGGCGCCGACGCTGATGCCGTGGGCGCGCATCGACGCGAACGTGCGGCTGCCGCTCGATCTCGGGCACGCGCCGCGCGCGGAGAGCGCGCGCGCCGTCGCGGCCGCGCTGTCGCTCGTCGGGCCATCGGGGTGCGGCAAGTCGACGCTGCTGCGCGTAGTCGCCGGATTGACGCGTCCTTCGACGGGCCGCGCCGCCTGGTGGGGCCAGCCATTCGAGGCGACCGGAGGCGAGGGCCGGCGCATCGCGTTCGTGTTCCAGGCGCCCACGCTGATGCCCTGGGCGACGCTCGCGGCGAACGTGCGCCTGCCGCTCGATCTGGGCGGCGTCGCGCGCGCCGTCGCGAACGCCAGGGTGGCGGGCGCATTGGCGCGCGTCGGGCTCGCACCGTTCGCCGATCATCTGCCGCGCCAGTTGTCCGGGGGCATGCAGATGCGCGCCTCCATCGCCCGCGCGCTGGTGACGGGACCCGATCTGCTGCTGATGGACGAGCCGTTCGGCGCGCTCGACGAGTTCACGCGCCAGCGCCTCGACGCCGAGCTGCTCGCGCTGTGGTCGGCGCAGCGCCTGACCGTCGTCTTCGTGACCCACAGCATCCAGGAGGCGGTGTTCCTGTCGACGCGCGTCGCCGTGATGGCGGCGCATCCCGGCCGCATCCTCGACACGTGGGCGATCGGGCAGGCGTTTCCGCGCGATGAAGCGTTTCGCCTCTCCGCGTCGTTCGCGGCGAACGCGGCGCGATTGTCGGCGAGCGTCGCGCAGGCCGGCGCGGACGCATTGCCGGCCGCGCTCGACGGCGACGCCGACGACGAATGACGGCGTGGACCTCGCGGCCGTCGCGGCTGCTGCGCATCGCGGCGCCGCTCGCCGTCGCCGCGATCGCGCTTGCGGCGTGGCAGGCGCTCGTGGCGATCAACGACATCCCGCCCTACATCGTGCCGTCTCCGCTGCTCGTCGCGCACACGCTCTACGCCGACCGCGCGCTGCTGCTGCATTCGCTGCTGATCACGCTGGGCATCGCGCTCACGGCGCTGGCGATCGCGACGCTCGCCGGCGTCGCGACCGCGCTGCTGTTCGTGCAGAGCCGCTGGCTCGAGATGAGCCTGTTTCCCTACGCGATCCTGCTGCAGGTCACGCCGATCGTCGCGATCGCGCCGCTCATCATCATCTGGGTCCACGACACGCGCGCCGCGCTCGTGCTGTGCGCGGTCGTCGTCGCGATCTTCCCGATCATCTCGAACACCACGCTCGGGCTGCGCAGCGTCGATCGCGGCCTGCAGGACCTTTTCCGGCTCGCGCGGGCGACGCGCTGGCAGGTGCTGTGGCGGCTGCGCGTGCCGGGCGCCCTGCCCTATTTCTTCGGCGGTCTGCGCATCGCGAGCGGTCTGTCGCTGATCGGCGCCGTCGTGGCCGAGTTCGTCGCGGGGACGGGCGGCCAGGGCGCCGGCCTCGCGTATCAGATCCTGCTCGCCGGGATCCAGCTCAACATTCCGCGGCTGTTCGCGGCGCTCGTGCTGATCGCAGCGGCCGGCGTGGCCCTGTTCGCGGCGACCGTCGGGCTGTCGCGGCTCGCGCTCGGGCGCTGGCACGAGAGCGAGATGCGGGCCGAAGCGTAGCAGGACGCGCCCCCTTCGGGCGTCGGATCGAAGCGCCGCGCGGCCGGCGGTACACTGCGGCGCATGGCCGCCCTGCGGTGGGACGTCTTCTGTCGCGTCGTCGACAACTACGGCGACGCGGGCGTCTGCTGGCGCCTCGCGCGTCAGCTCGCCGCCGAGCACGCGCTCGACGCGACGCTCTGGATCGACCGGCTCGCGACGCTCGCCCGCTTCGAGCCCGCGATCGACGCGTGCGCCGCGACCCAGGCGGCGGCAGGCGTCACCGTGCGCCGGCTCGACGATGCGGCACCGCCTCCCGACTTGCCGGCGGTGGTCATCGAGGCCTTCGGCTGCGGGCTGCCGGCGCGCTATCTGGAGACGATGGCGGCGCGGGAAGCGCCGCCGCTGTGGCTCAACCTCGAGTACCTGTCGGCCGAGCCCTGGGTCGAAGCGGTGCACGCAATGGCCTCGCCGCAGCCGCGCCTCGCGCTGACGCGATACTTCTGGTTCCCGGGGTTCACGCCGCACACCGGCGGCCTGATCCGGGAGGCCGGCCTGCTCGAGGCGCGCGACGCATGGCGCGCCCGCGAGACGCGGAGCCGACCCGGCGAGGCGCTCCGCATCGTCCTGTTCTGCTACCCGAACCGGGCGCTCCCGGCATTGTTCGACGCATGGGCGGAGTCCGACGAGCCCGTCGCCTGCACGATTCCCGACGGCGTCGCCACCGCCGCGCTCGACTTGTGGCTGCACGGGGACGTGCCGCATGCCGGCCAGTCGGTCGCGCGCGGCCGCCTCGCCCTGCACGTCGCGCCGTTCGCGAGCCAGGACGCGTTCGATCGCCTGCTGTGGGGCGCCGACGTGGCGTTCGTGCGCGGCGAGGACTCGTTCGTGCGCGCGCAATGGGCGGCGCGGCCGTTCGTCTGGCAACCGTACCCGCAGGAGGAGAACGCGCACCGATTGAAGCTCGACGCGTTCCTCGCCCGCTACGCGGCGGACCTCGACGCGGCGGCGAACCAGGCGCTGACCGCGTTCTGGCAGGCCTTCAACGACGAGGACGGCGTGCGCGCCGCGGCCGCGTGGCCGGCGTTTCGCGCCGCATTCGACGCTCTAGGCGCCCACGGCGGCCGTTGGGCCGATCAGCTCGCGGCACTGCCGGAGCTGGCGGCGGGCCTGGTTGCATTCGCGGCGCGTCGGCTATAATTTCGGGTTTGCCAACATCGCACGCTGCAGCGGCCGCGACGGCCCGCCACCCGAGGAAACCGCCATGAAGCTCGCTCAGGAAGTCCGCGCCGGCAACGTGATCATGATCGGCAGCAACCCGATGGTCGTGCAGAAGGCCGAATTCAACAAGTCCGGCCGCAATGCGTCCGTCGTCAAGATGAAGCTGCGCAACCTGCTGTCGGGCGGCGGGACCGAGACCGTCTACCGCGCCGACGAGAAGTTCGACGTGATCCAGCTCGAGCGCAAGGAAGTGACCTACTCGTACTTCGCCGATCCGATGTACGTGTTCATGGACGAGGAGTTCAACCAGTACGATGTCGAGAAGGAGAACATGGAGGATGCGCTCCCCTACCTCGAGGACGGGCTCGCCTGCGAGCTGACGTTCTACGAGGGCAAGGCGATCTCCGTCGAGCTGCCGACGTCGGTCGTGCGCGAGGTCGCGTACACCGAGCCGGCGGTCAAGGGCGACACGTCGGGCAAGGTGACGAAGCCGGCGAAGCTCGGCAGCGGCTTCGAGGTGCAGGTGCCGCTGTTCGTCAACACCGGCGACAGGATCGAGATCGACACGCGCACCGGCGAGTACCGCCGCCGCGTCTAGGCGTCCGGACCTCGCGGGCGCGGCCGGCTGAACGCCGCGCGCGACTTCTCGGCGTCCGCGCGGACCATGCAGCGCTCGACGTGGTCGTTGACGAGGCCCATCGCCTGCATGAACGCGTAGACGGTCGTCGGGCCGACGAACGACCAGCCGCGTCGCTTCAGGTCCTTCGACAGCGCGATCGACTCCGGCGACGTCGGCATCGCGGCGAGGGCCTCCCGGGTGAGGCGTTTCGGCCGGCTCGCCGACGCGGGCTCGAAACGCCAGAAATAGGCACCGAGCGAGCCGAACTCGCGCACCACCTCGCACGCGCGCCGCGCGTTGTTGCGCACCGACTCGATCTTGCCGCGATGGCGCACGATGCTCGCGTCGGCGACGAGGCGCTCGACATCGCGCGACGTGAAGCGGGCGATGCGCTCGAAGTCGAATCCGGCAAAGCCGGCGCGGAAGGCGTCGCGCTTGCCGAGGATCGTGCGCCAGGACAGCCCGGACTGGAATCCCTCGAGGCAGATCTTCTCGAACAGCCGCCGATCGTCGCTCACGGGAAAGCCCCATTCGCGATCGTGATAGGCGACGTAGAGCGCGTCGTCGCCCGCCCACCAGCACCGCTCGACCCGGCCCGCGGCCGGCGTCCCGGAGCGCTTCTCCGGCGCCTTCAATGCAGTCCCGATCCGCTCCGATCCCGCTCGGCGGTGAGCGCCCGCTCGAGGCCTTCGAAGAACGCGAGCACCGCCGTCACGTCGCGCCTGCGCTCGTGCCGGAAGCACCGGCAGATCATCGCGGTCGCGCCGATCGCCGCCGGCAGCTCGTCGGGCGAGAGCGCCGCCATCGGGCCCTGCAACGGGTAGTGGAAGGCGTTGCGCCGGTCGGCTTCCCAGCGCGCCGCGTGGTCGATCCACGCCTGCAGCGCGGGCAGCAGGTCGGGCATCCGGTCGATGGCGGCGACGATCGCCTCGAGCGAGCGCGTGTCGATGGCCGCGAGCAAAGCGACGAAATCGGTCACGGCTGATGTCCTCCTGGTCACGGATCGCGAGCAGTCTGCCAGAATCGCGCCCCCGCCGCCCCTGTCGACTCTTGCAGTTGCCGCCGCATCACGAACGAAGCATGCACGCGAGACGATCCGCGAACCGCGGCGTGTTGTAAGGTTCTTGTAAGTTCGACGTCAGCTGTCTGTCAGCAAATGTTGCATTTCTTGCCATTGAGGCGCATTCGATACTCCGCACGCGAGAGCCGCCTGACCGAGTTGCGGCACTCGTTGATGCTCGTCAAGAAACGCGACCCGGAACGCGGTAGCTTGAAACGCGTGACGGACTGGCCGATTGCAGGATAGGGATAGCGATGAGCGCGATCCATGCAGCAACGTTCGCAAGTTCAGCGGCGGTTGCGTTGCTGTGCGTCGCCTCGATCGGAAGTGCCGATGCGGTCCCTGCCTACGCGCGGCAGACCGGCCAGGAATGCATCGCGTGCCATGTGAGCTTCCCCGAGCTCACGCCGTACGGCCGCTATTTCAAGCTGACCGGCTACACGATCGGAAAGGCGGCCTTTTCGGGCGGGCAGTTGCACCACGTTCCTCTGGCGGTCATGGCGGAGGCGTCGGTCACCCATACGCAGAACAACAAGACCGTCGATCCCGATACCGGCGAGACGGTTTCGGTCAATCAGCGCAACAACGGTCTGGTGTTTTGCTGCGCGAGCCTCTTCCTTGCAGGCAAGGCGACCGATTGGCTCGGTGCGTTCATCCAGTGGAGCTACGACAACCTCGCGACGACCGCGGATGGGACGCTCGGCGGGCACAGCGCCATGGACAACATCGACATTCGCGCCGTCGGCACGTACTCCGGCGCAGGTGCGGCCGAACCCGAATGGATCTACGGTGCGACGCTCCACAACAATCCCACGGTGCAGGACGCCTGGAACAGCACCCCCGCGTTCGGTTTCCCGTACACGTCCTCGCCCCTTGCGAGCACGCCGGCGGCCGCGACACTGATCGACGGCGGTCTCGAGGAGCAGGTTGCGGGACTGGGCGGCTACGTCTGGTGGAAGAAGACGCTCTATGCGGAGCTCTCGTTCTATCGTACCGCCGACGGCGCGTTCTCGTTCCTGCGCGCCGGACAGGATATCCATACCGATGGCGGCGTCGCGGCGCTGAAAGGGTACAACCCGTACTGGCGCCTCGCGTACAACCACGAATGGGGCCCGAACTCGCTGATGGTGGGCACGTACGGCCTCGTCGCCGATCGCTACCCGAGCAATTTCGACACGTCGACGCCCACCGACCGTTATCGCGACGTCGCCGTCGATGCCCAATACCAGTACATCACCGATCCGCACACGTTCACCGCCCAGGCGACGTACATCCACGAGAAGCAGTCGTACGACGCAAGCTTCCCGGTGACGCTCGAGACCGGCGCGGGCATCGGTGCGGGCCCCACGCCGGCGAACGCGACGGACACGTTGCGCACGTTCAAGGCGAAGGCCACGTACTACCACAGCCGCAAGTACGGGGGGTCGCTCGCGTACTTCACGACGGTCGGGAGCGCCGACGCCGGGCTCTACGGCGTCGACGCCGACGGCAACGCGCGCAAGCCCGACAGCAACGGCTACATCGTCGAGCTCGACTACCTGCCGATCCAGTACGTCCGGCTGATGCTGCAGTACACCGGCTACGGGAAGTTCGATGGCGCGTCGAAGAACTACGACGGCACCGGTCGCAACGCCCGTGACAACAACACGCTGTTCTTCAACGTCTGGGTGGCGTTTTGAACGCGACCTTCCTCCGGCAGGTTAAGCCGCCCGGAACCGGACTCGTACAAGCGATGCTTGTCGGGCTGGCGTTCACATGCGCTGCCTCGACGACGCTCGGGCAACCAGCGGCCGGCGTCTCGAAGGCTGCCGAGGAAAAGACGGTCAATCTGTGCTCGACGTGCCATGGTCCCCGCGGGATCAGCACGTCGTCCGAGTTTCCGATCCTCGCCGCGCAGCAGAAGGAATACCTGGTCAATCAGCTGCACGCGTTTCGCGCCAAGTCGCGTTCGGAAAAGGACGCCCACGATTTCATGTGGGGCATCGCGGGTCAGCTCGACGACGCGCTGATCTCGGAGATCGCGATCTTCTATTCGGTGCAGCCGCCCGCACCGGGTCGCGCCGAAGGGGATCCGGCAGGGATCGCACGAGGCAGGACCCTGTTCGATCGGGGCAGCGCGGAGCGCGGCATTCCAGCCTGCGCGAGCTGCCATGGGGAAGGGGCCGCCGGCAATGGCATGTTTCCCCGCCTTGCCGGCCAGCACGCGAAATACGTCGCAAAGCAGCTGACGTACATCCAGTCGCTGGTGCGCTCGGCGCCGGTCATGCATGGCATCGTCAAGGACCTGTCGGTAGCCGAGATCCAGGCGCTCGCCGCGTACGTGCAGTCGCTCTAGAGCGCCTCGCGGCTCCGCATGACGAATTGACCTTGGTTGGAGAGGCGGGTAACTTCCCGGGCAGTGCGCCTTCGATCCAGCCAGGAGATCGACCGTGAAGGGCTTTGTCGACGATATCGAGCAACTGACCGAGGAGAACACCGACTTCCGCCGCGTCCTCTACACGGGGAAGCATCTGCAACTGGTGCTGATGGCGCTCGCGCCCGGCGAGGAGATCGGCGCGGAAGTCCACGAGGACCGCGACCAGTTCTTCCGGGTCGAGGAGGGCGAGGGCGAGGTCGTCATCGACGGCAAAAGGCACGCGATCAAGGACGACGATGCGATCATCGTGCCGGCCGGCGCGCGCCATAACGTCATCAACAGCGGCGACGAGCCGCTCAAGCTCTACACGCTCTACGGGCCTCCCGAACATCGGGACGGCGTCGTTCACCCGACCAAGGCCGACGCCGTGGAAGAGCATTTCGACGGCAGGACGACCGAGTAGCCGCCGCAGGCGCGCCGTCGGCCGCGTCGCGTAGGCGGGATCTCGCGGCCGCTTCCTACGCCGGTGTCATCGTTCTGCCGACAGCGCAGCGCAGCGATCGTGCCCTATCGTCGATCGTGCTTGGGCGCGCGTACAACGGCGCCCCGGACATCCTTTGCAGCGCCCTCGTGTCATGGGAGATCGATTGGGAGGCACGCCGCGCGTCCTCGTGGCGGACGATGATCGCGACGAGGCGGAGGCGCTGGGTCTGCTCCTGCGGCAACTCGGCTGCGACACCCGGGTCGTGTACAGCGGCCAGGAAGCGACCGCGTTGGCGCCCGAGTTTCGGCCGGACCTCGTCGTGCTCGACATCACGATGCCGGGGATGGACGGCTACGAGACGGCGATCGTGCTGCGGCGGCAGGCCTGGTCGATCGACACCGTCTACGTGGCGCACACGATCTCGCGCGATGCGCTGGTCGCCGAGACGGTGAGGAAGCTCGGCTTCCACCACCACGTGCCGAAACCGGGAACGATCGTCGACTTCGCGGCGATCGTGCTGTCGATGCGCTACGGGCACGCGGTGCCAGCGCCCCGCGTTCCGGCACCGCGCGCCTGACCGCCCGCGTCGCGGCGAATACCGACCGCCGCCCGACCCGCGTGGACGCTATTTCTTCGCGGCCGCGACGCGCTCGACATGGAGTGCGAGCGCTTCCGTATACGTCGCCTCGACCTGGTCTCCCTTCGCGACCAGCTTGAACTGCTCGGGATCGCGAACCTTGAGGTCCACCGTGCGCTCGGGTCCGCGCAGCGTGATCGTCTGCGTCTGCGGATCGACTCCGACGACGTCCGCGACCACCGTTATCCTGCGGCCGGCGGCCCCGGCCGGCATCTTTCCGGCCTTGGCGCTTCCTCCGCCCATCTGCGTCGTCGCGGCAACCGGCTGCCCGCCGCCCTTCCTGAGCTCGAGCGTCAGCGCCTCGACGTACTCGGCGTTCACCAGGTCGCCCACCTTCATCTGCGCGAAGTTCTTCACGCGCGGGTCCGCCTCGACGATCACTTCGTTGCCCTGCGGCCCCTTGAGCGTGATCTCGCGCGTCTTCGGGTCGATCGCCGTGATCGTGGCGCTCACCTTGACCGTGCGTGCGGCCGCGGCCGCGCCGGGGGC
Source organism: Casimicrobiaceae bacterium (assembly GCA_036375455.1). Lineage (GTDB taxonomy): Bacteria > Pseudomonadota > Gammaproteobacteria > Burkholderiales > Casimicrobiaceae > VBCG01. The sequence continues at coordinate 8,486 of DASURV010000172.1, forward strand.
CTTCTTGACGACGACCGCGCCGGTTTGCGCCAGCGCCGAGGCCGAGGACACAACGGCCAGCAGCAAGGTGAGGATGAGAGTTCGTGCGTACATGGCGGCTTTCCCGTGTTGACGGTTTCGTTGGCTCCTGCGCCGGGTAGACGAGCAGGATGCGCTTGCGTGGCGAGGTGCCAGCGCGGCCGCAGATTGTATACGGGGACCGATTCCGACAGGCGCGTCCGGTGCCCATGCCAAGGCTCGCGACGGATGGTTGTTGACATTGGATTCATATTTCCACTATTCTGGAAGTATGGATATGTCATCGGTGCTGCGCGCCCTTGCGGCGCTCTCGCATGAAAACCGCCTCGCATTGTTCCGGCTGCTCGTCGAGCAGGGTCCCGCCGGGATCGCCGCGGGGCGGATCGCGGAGCGCCTCGATCTTCCCGCCCCCACGACCTCCTTTCACCTCAAGGAGCTCGTCAACGCCGGCCTCGCGATCGCCAGGCCGCAGAGCCGCTTCGTCTACTACAGCGCCAGCTACGACACGATGAACGCCTTGATCGCGTATCTCACCGAGAACTGCTGCCGCCAGGAAGGCGCCGCCTGCGTCACCGCGTGTGTGCCGGCGTGCGCCCCTGCGTCGACCGCGGTCGAGGCGAGCGTGGGCCGCGTCGCGTCACGTCGGGCCGTCAAGCCACCGAAAAGGAGAGTCGCATGAAACGCTTTCACGTTCACCTGAGCGTCCCGGATCTGGCCGCGAGCGTCGGCTTCTATTCACGTCTGTTCGGCGCCGAGCCGGCAGTCGTGAAGCCCGATTACGCGAAGTGGATGCTCGACGATCCGCGCGTCAACTTCGCGATCTCGCAGCGCGGCCGCGACGGCACGGGACTCGATCATCTGGGCCTGCAGGCGGATTCCGAGAACGAGCTCGCCGGCATCCGCGTGCAATTCGAGGCAGCCGATGCCCGGTCGACGGTGGCGCAGACCGATGCGCATTGCTGCTACGCGGTCTCTAACAAGCACTGGGTGCAGGATCCGCAGGGCATCCGCTGGGAAGCGTTCCACACGCTCGGCGACAGTCCGCTGCACGACGATGCGTCGCGAAGCGGAACGCACGCCGGCGACGCATGCTGCAAGCCGACGGCCGCAGCGGCTGCCGGCCGGCAGGCGAAGGCGGAGAGCGGCGTCGCGTGCTGCGGACCGAGCGCGGCCCCGCGGAAGGCGACGATTTCCGGCTGCTGCGGCAACTGACGAGGCCATCGCGATGATCCCGCCGGCGGAACTGAAGGAAGAGGTCAAGAGGAAATACGGCGCAGCGGCGCTGCGTGCGCGCGAAGGCGGCGCCTGCTGCGGCGCGAGCGCGGCGAGCTGCTGCGACCCGATCACGTCGCAGCTCTACGATCCGGCGCAGGCCGGCGCGGTGCCGGAAGCCGCGCTCGCCGCTTCGCTCGGCTGCGGCAATCCGACCGCGCTCGCCCAGCTCGAGCCGGGTCAGACGGTGCTCGACCTGGGCTCGGGCGGCGGCATCGACGTGCTGCTCTCGGCCCGGCGCGTCGGTCCCGCCGGGAAGGCCTACGGCCTCGACATGACCGACGAGATGCTCGCGCTCGCGCAGGAGAACCGTCGCAGGAGCGGTCTCGCGAACGTCGAATTCCTGAAAGGCGAGATCGAGCGCATCCCGCTGCCGGACGAATCGGTGGACGTGATCATTTCCAATTGCGTGATCAACCTGTCGGGCGACAAGGATCGCGTGCTGAAGGAGGCGTTTCGCGTCCTGCGTCCGGGCGGGCGCTTCGCGGTATCCGACGTCGTCGTCCGCGGCGAGGTGCCGCCGGCGATTCGCCGGAGCATGGAGCTCTGGGCGGGTTGCATTGCCGGCGCGCTGTCGGAAGACGAGTACGTCGCCAAGCTCGCCGCGGCGGGGTTCGAGCGCATCGGGCTCGAGGTGACGCGCGTATACGACGCGGACGATGCCCGCGAATTCCTCGGCGACGCATCGGCGGACGCCGCCGCCGTTGCCGGCAAGTTCGTCAGCGCGTTCGTGCGCGCGGTGAAGCCGCCGGCGCGATGAGCGCTCCGGGCCGACAAGCCGGATCGCATGTCGCTGCAGCGGCAATTGCGCGACATCGGCTGCGAAGACCCGCTTCGATGGCACAGGACGCCCTGCGCGCTTCCCCCGCCGCGTTGGGCGCCTTCGAGCGGTGGCTGAGCCTCTGGGTCGCGGCCTGCATCGTCGCCGGCATCGCGATCGGCAAGCTCGCGCCCGGCATCGTCCGCCCGCTTGCCGCGATGGAGATCGCGCACGTCAATGCGCCGGTCGGCCTGCTGATCTGGCTGATGATCGTTCCGATGCTGATGAGGGTCGACTTCGGCGCCCTGCATGAGCTGAGGCAGCACGTACGCGGCATCGGCGTCACGCTCGTCGTGAACTGGCTGGTGAAGCCGTTCTCGATGGCGCTCTTCGCCTGGCTCTTCGTCCGCGTCCTGTTCGCGCCGCTGCTGCCGGCGGCACAAATCGACGGCTACGTGGCGGGGCTCATCCTCCTCGCCGCGGCGCCCTGCACAGCGATGGTGTTCGTCTGGAGCCGGCTCAGCGACGGCGACCCGCTGTTCACGCTGTCGCAGGTCGCGCTGAACGACACGATCATGGTGTTCGCCTTCGCGCCGGTCGTCGCGCTTCTGCTCGGCATCTCGAGCATCAGCGTGCCGTGGTCGACGCTGCTCATGTCGGTGCTGCTCTACATCGTCATTCCGGTGATCATCGCCCAGGCGATCCGGCGCGCGTTGCTCAGACGGGGTCGCGCGGCACTCGGTGCCGCCGTCGCCAAGGTCGGACCGTGGTCGACGACGGCCCTGCTGGCCACGCTCGTCCTGCTGTTCGCCTTCCAGGGCGAGGCGATCCTCACGCAGCCGCTCGTGATCGCGCTCCTCGCAGTGCCGATCCTGTTCCAGGTGCTCCTGAACGCTTCGCTCGCGTATTGGCTGAACCACAGGCTTGGCGAGCGACATGCCGTCGCCTGCCCGTCGGCCCTGATCGGCGCCAGCAACTTCTTCGAGCTCGCGGTCGCCACGGCGATCGGCCTCTTCGGGTTCGAGTCGGGTGCGGCGCTCGCCACCGTCGTGGGGGTGCTGATCGAAGTCCCGCTCATGCTGCTGGTCGTACGGGTCGTCACGCGAACGCGCGGCTGGTACGAAGGGTGCCGCGTTCCAGCCTGACGTTCGTGCAGGACGCCTGCGTCGGCATCCGGAACTGCGCGCCCGAATTTTCGGCGGCGAAAAGCAAGCCGGTGACCAGGCTCCTGTTCGCGCCCTATTCCTCGACGGCCTGTCCGAGCATGTAATGCAGGCACTCCCGGATGCCGGCGCGGTCGAGTCGCGTGTCGGGCCGAGGCGTGAGGGTCAGGACGATGCTTCCGCCCTCGGCACGCTCGTCGATCGATTCGACGTTCCGGCACTCTCCGGAGGGACACGCCCAGGCGCTCCGTCGGCACCGATGGATCCTCTCGAGCAGCGCCTGCTCCTGCCCGCCCACATCGTCGATCCGCACGCTCAAACCACGGTCCTGCTCGATGATCCAGTACCTCATCGGCCTTCCTTCCCTGCCCGCTCATGTCCGCGGGCGAATTTTCGCCAAGTCATTCAAGGCAATTACGCCGTTCCCGGCGCCAGCTCGTTGATGGGAGTCAACAATTCGGCTCGACTGACCGATTGCTGCGCTGCAGCAGCGTAACGACGCCGACATGAATCCAGTCGCGTGCCCGATCGAGGTTCGGGTAGGATTCGGGTTTGCCGAGGAAACGCGGGAGTAACAATCTGCCGGCAGGATAAACAGGCATCGGCCGCGCGCAGCCGCGTGCGCCGCTCGCTCGACGTCGCTTCTCGAAGAACGTGGGAGAGGGAGAATGAAGGTCGCGATTCGATACCTCGTGCTCGGGCTCGAGGTGTGGCTCGGCGTTTCGGGACTCCTGGTGGGAATCTACTCGCTGATGCCGTTGGTCGGAATCGGAGCGAGCCCCTCCGCGCCGGGGTTCGAGCAGGTCGCGGGGGCCGTGCTCGTCGCGGCAGGAGCGGCCCTGGTGGCGGACGCGGTCAGGCGCGAGTTACGGGTGCAAGTGGTGAAGAAGATGGAACGACTGGGCAATCCGCTGGACTCTCCGACGCAGGCGTGATGGCTCGACCAATCCGGCCGACACTCGAGCCGGAACCGACCTGACCTACTCGAGCTCCATCGCGTCGCTGATCGCGGCCACTCCCGCCTTCGCGCAGGCGTCGTCGGCATCGCCGCCCGGCGCGCCGGACACGCCGATGCCACCGACGACGGAACCCTTCGCGCGGATGACGATCCCGCCGCCCACGGCGATCACGTTGGGCAGTTGACGAATGCCGCTTGCCGCCTTCCCCGCTTGCGTGGCGGCGGCGAGCTCCGTGGTGTCGGTGCGGAAGCTGACCGCGGTCGCGGCCTTGTTGATCGCCGTCCGAGGCGTGTGCGCGCCGGCGAGGGGATCGCGCAGCATCACGAGCGGATGACCTCCGCGGTCGACGACGGCGACGGCCACGGTGAAGCCGTCCTTCTGGCAGCGATTGAGCGCGGCTTGCGCCGCCTGCTGTGCGGCCGCGATCGAAAGGGTCATGAAGCTTTGCAGCATCTTCTGCGCGACGGCCGGCGTCGCGAGGCCCACCGCTGCAGCGAGGGTTGCCATCAGCACTGATCGGATCGCAGGCATTGCGGGTCCTTGGCAGACCGACAAGTTTCAGAACTCGACCGGTGGTCCGTGCCACGAATCGTCTCGCGGCCGGGCGCGAGCGAGAGCTTGGGCGGCCTCGCACCAACCCTCGCAGGCGTTGCGCCCGGGGCGCCCACGCCAGGCGTTGAGCAGTCCCTTGCACCTCGCGTAGAAGCGGAAGAACCGAAGGATCTGCTCGCGCTCCGACGGTCGCAGCGGATGGTCGCTGCAGACGAGCTTATCATCGCTCATGCCGCGATCTGTCAGGGTCACCGCACCGCGCGCCCTGACGCGCACCCGGGTGCGGAGCGGCAGCCGCGGCCCGAGCACCAGCGCATCCAGCAGATCGCCCTCGAGTCCAAGTCTCGTCGGTACCGAGCCGTAGTTGAACGGGCACGGCAGTGGCGAGACGAAGTCCACGTGGCCCGTGGATCCCCGCTTGACGAAGCTGCCGCGCGGGACCTCGATCACCACGTCGACTTCTGGCGCCCACTCGTCGTCGAGCGCCCGGCGGTCGTTCGTTCCCTGCACCGTGCAAGCGTACGTCAGGGTGCCCTTCAAGCCTTCAAACCGCCCGCGTCGAGAACCGCATGCAGACGCGGAGCGTGAGCGGACGTTCCTCCGCGTCGATGGCAGGCGATCCACGATGTCCTGTCATCTCGCCTGGCGGCGCAGCCGGGCGCGAAGAACGCCGTGCGGTCAGCGGGACGTTGCGCGGCGCCGCTGCACGCTGCGCCGCACGGCGCTCTCGGTGCGTCGCAACGCAGCGTCCATCGCCGCCTGCAGCGCTGCGTGCTGCTGCTCGACGACGATGCTCGGCAGGCCGGTGAGCACCACCTTGATGGCGCAGGCCTTGTCGACGCCACCGCGCGGACCGTTCACATCGCGGATGCGCACGCTGACGCGCTCGATAGCCCTGGCGAACTTGCCGAGCTTCGTGCCCAGCTTGCGGCGCAGGTAGGCACGATCCTTCGCGTCGATTCCGGCTCCGGCATCGCGTATGTAAGCGGGCACCATCGACGACTCGGTCCGACCGGCGCGGCGCTTCGCCGGGCGCGCGACCTGCGCCGCCATCGGCGCACGCCGAGCACTGTCGGGCTGCCGGACGCGGTCGCGTCCGAGTGCGGGATCGATGCGGCCGCTGCGATTGGAGGAAGCCGACATGCAATGATTTCGGGGCGTTCGTCGAGGTAGGGTACTCGCATGAACGGGCTCGCGAAAGGGCAGGCCCCGCGAGCGAAGCGCCGGCTTGCCCCGACCGCATGATCAGTCCGCCAGCGTATAGCGCGCCTCGACCGCCGCGCGCACCAGGGCGCGCGTCTGGGTGGCACTGAGGTCGGCGCGCCGCTCGATGTCCTCGACCGCCGCAGCGAGCTCGGGGTTGCGGATTACGTCGCGCATCCAGCGCGAGTAGTCGTGGCGGCGCAGGTGGAACATCCACGTCTCCTCGCCTATGCCCTCGGCGATCTGGCAGAACACGTTCAGGTTTTGCGCCCTGAGGTTGTGCTTGCCCGCGGGACCGCGGAAATAGAAGCTGTTGTAGCGCACGTCGCCTTCGGCGTATTTCCGGTGATGGCGGATGCGCTCGGCGTGACCGGGGATGACACGCATCGCAAATGGATCGTCGCCGGCGCGCACGAACCAGCAGGCGACCTGATCGCGACTCTCGTGCGGGCCGGGCAGCTCGACCGCCGGCCGGCCCGCCGCGGCCGCGAACTCGCGCAGCGTCCGGTTCGGCGAGTGACCAACGACGATCACCACGTCGATCGAGGCGAGGACCGAAGGCGCAAGCCGGTCCGGATGCACCGTCACGAATACGGTTTCGCTCAAATGACGCGGTACGTGGCCCCAGTGTCCCGGCAGCAGGTGGTGCGCTTCGTCGACCACCAGCCAGTGCGGCCGGCCGGTCCGCATGCGCATCGCCTGCAGATGGGGCACGAGCTGCGCGAAGTACTCGGGCCGGTCGGCCAGCGGAATGCCCAGCAGGCTCGCGTTCGCGTGCACGTACGGGTCGCGCAGCACCGCGATGACCTCGGCGGCGCCGGGCGCATGATGCTGGTCGCCGAGCGTCACCAGCGTCTTCAGGTTCACGTAGTCGCCTTCCGGGTCGATGACGCAGACCTGGTAGTGCTGCGCGGCGAGCCGCTCGATGAGCCCCGTGGCGAATGTCGATTTGCCGCTGCCGGAAGCGCCGGCGATCAGCACGTTGCGGCCGTAGGGCGGCAGCCATACCGTCGTCCCGTCGAGTCGCGTGCCGAGCGCGACATGGTGCCGCTCGAGGCGCCGCTCGGCATGCTCGAGATCGTTCGCAATCAGCTCGTCGATCAGCTCGACCACGCCGCTGCCTGCCTCGCCGCGCGTCACGAGCGCCGCAGCCTCCTTGATCGAGGGCACGGCGTTGGCGACCGCCACCGGGCACTCCGCGAGACGCAGGAATGCATGATCGTTCTCGGCATCGCCGACCGCGACGACTTCGTGGGGCGACATGCCGAGCCGCCGCAGCGCGAGCTTCAGCCCGGCCGCCTTGTTGATGCCCGCCGGCAGCACCATGACGGCGTTCAGGTTGAAGACGACGTGCAGCTCCAGACCCAGCTCGCGGATCGCCTCGAGCACGCTCGCCTCGTGCGGCGCAAGCGTCGCGACGATGACCTTGCCCACTTCGAGCGGCTCGACGCCCCGGCGGCGCAGCGCTGCGACGAGGTCGTCCGGCGGCGGCTCGCCGAGGAGCGTGATCTCGCGGCTCTTCGGCTCGTACAGCAGCGCGCCGTTCTCGGCGACGATGTAGTCGAAAAGCTCGTTGCAGTCGCAGACGCGGAGCAGCCCGTCGAGCGTGCGACCGGTCACGAGGATCGCGCGGCGTCCGGACGCGCGCAGCCTTCCGAGCGCGGCGCGTGCGGCGCCCGACACACGGTCCTCCGATGCCAGCGTGTTGTCGTAGTCGGTCGCGAGCGCGAGGTAGCGCATCGGCAGGTCTCCGGTGCGACAGCCACACGCGCGCGGGCCGGCGCGGCTCGAGTTTCGCATGTCGCGTCGATACGTGGGAAGATTGCCGAGCGTCGGCCGCAAGTGCGAGCGGACCGACGAGAGCCGCGGCGGCGCTGCCGCGGTATCTGATGACGGTCCGAAATCTCGACTACCTGCTCCGGCCGCGCTCTGTCGCGTTGATCGGCGCCTCGGACCGCGAGCACAGCGTGGGGACGGCGGTCATGCGCAACCTCCTCGACGGAGGATTCCGCGGACCGATCTTTCCGGTGCATGCCACACGCCGTTCGGTGGCCGGCGTACACGCCTATCGCGACGTCGGCTCGCTGCCGCAAACGCCCGATCTCGCGGTGATCTGCACGCCGCCTGACAGTGTCGCGGACCTCGTTCGCGCGCTCGGCATCCGCGGCACGCGCGCGGTGGCGATCCTCACCGATGGCGTGCCGCACGAGCCGGTGCTCGACGCCGCGAGACCTCGTCTCGTGCGCATCCTCGGCCCGGACAGCATGGGCCTGCTGGTCCCCGGCCTGGGTCTGAACGCGAGCTTCGCTCCCACCCCGGCGCAGCCCGGTTCGCTCGCCTTCGTCTCCCAGTCGGGCGCGCTGCTCGCTGCGGCGCTCGACTGGGCGGCGACGCGCAGGATCGGCTTCACCCACGCGGTGTCGCTCGGCAATGCGGCGGATGTGGACACTGCCGACGTACTCGATTTTCTCGGCGGCGATACGGCGACACGCGCGATCCTCGTCTACGTCGAGTCGGTGCGCTCCGGTCGCAAATTCCTCTCCGCGGCGCGCGCAGCGGCGCGCGGCAAGCCGCTCATCGTGATGAAGGCCGGCCGTACTCGCGTGCTGGATGGGAGGAGAGCGCGCGCGCCGCGGGGCGGGCGCGCTGCGGGAGGCGGGCGTGCCGGTGTACGAGACCCCGGAAGCGGCCGTGCAGGCTTTCCTGCAGATCCGCGAATACCGGCGCAATCAGGAAGCGCTGCAGGAAGCCCCGGCATCGGCCGAGGCCGACTTCGAACCGGACGAGCCGGCCGTGCAACGAGTGCTCGCGCAGGCGCTCGACGCCGGCCGCGAGCGGCTCAAACACGCGCGTGGTGCGCTCGCTCATTTCGCATTTGATCGAGACCGAGTCCGAAGGCGAGGCCCTGCTCGCAGCATATGGCGTAACGACGGTTCATGCGCATGTCGCGGCGAATGCCGACGGAGCCGCGAAGCTCGCCGTCGAGATCGGCGACCCGGTCGCGCCGACGATGCTCTCGCCGGAGCTCATCAGCCGCCGGGCTGGAGCAAGGCATCACGGGCATGGGGTGCGCGAGCTCACGCTGCGCGCCGCGGCCGATGCGGTGTTCGGCATGCTGATCCGCCTCGATGGGGCGGTCGGTCTGGTGCCCCTCAACGCGGCGCTTGCCATGGACATGCTCGGGCCCGAGGCGAAAGGCGCGCCTGCGATCGCCGCAGTGCTCGCGCGCGTATCGCAACTGCTCGCCCGCCATCCGGAGATCACCGGGCTCGAGGTCGATCTTTTGCTCGACGACGTGCAAGGGGCCTCGGCGCTGAACGTGCGCGCGCGCGTCGCTCGCACGAGGCTCGAGCCCGGCGAGCATCTCGCCATACGGCCCTATCCGCGCGAGCTCGAGCGGCACATCGACCTACCTGGATCGAGCGTCCTGCTGCGGCCCATCCGGCCCGAAGACGCGCGCGCCTACGCCGAGTTCATCGCGCGCACCGAGGCGCCCGACCTGCAATTTCGCTTCTCCTCGCGAGCGCGCCATGTCTCTGCCCGGGACCTCGCCCGCCATACCCAGATCGACTACGACCGCGAGATGGCCTTCGTCGCGATTGCCGCGGGCGATTCCGGATCGCCCGAGATCCTCGGCGAGGCGCGGCTCATCGTCTATCCGGACGGCGACAGCCGAGTTCGCGATACTGGTGCGCTCCGACGTGAAGCGCCGCGGCCTCGGCCGCGCGCTGATCGAGAAGCTGGTCGACTACGGCCGCTCGCGCGGCAAGAGCTCGCTGATCGGCCAGATCGATCCCGGCAACGATCCGATGATCGCACTCGCGCGCCGCTGCGGCATGGAGGTGGAGGTCGCGCCGGATGCGAACCTCGCGGTGGCCCACCTCGACCTGCGGCCGCCGGCGCCACAGGGCAGGCCGTCCTAGTCGGCCAGCAGCCCGGGGTCGAGCGTGAACAATTCTTCGGCGCGGCCGACGCCGCGCAACGCGTATCGGCCCACGCAAACGAGCTTCGAGCGTTCCGGCTCCGGCGTCGCCGCGGCGAATTCGGACGACAGGACGACGCTTCGGTCCACCGACCGGCACATTGCGGCAATGCGGCTCGCTTCATTGACCGCCGGGCCGACGACCGTGAAGTCCAGACGATCCTCGCTGCCGATGTTGCCGTAGAAGACTTCTCCAATATGCAGCCCAAGGTAGACCGACGTGACCGGATGGTTGTGCGTAGCGCGCCGCTCGTTCACGGCTCTGATGCCGGATCTCAGGCTCGCTTCGGCGCGTAGCGCGCAGCGGCACGCGTGCGCGGCATCGTCGGCCCGAAAGATTGCCAGTATGCCGTCGCCGATGAGCTTCAGCACTTCGCCGCCGGCGGCGCGAATGGCGCCGATCACGGCTGCGGCGTAATCGTTGAGCAGCGGAATGATCTCGTCGGGCGACGCCGTATCGGTGATCTTCGTGTAACCGCGCAGGTCCGAGAACCAGATGACCGCATTGATGCGATCCGCGACACCGCGCGAGATGCGCCCGCTCAGCACGCGCTCGCCCGCATCCTGGCCGAGATACACCTCAACGAGCGTCCGCGCGATGCGCGCCAGCGACGCGCATTTGACGGCAAGCGCAAGCAGTGGAACGAGCCGTCGCAGCGCCACGAGATCCGTCTCGCGAAAACCGTCGGGGCTCGACGTGATCCAGGACGAGTAGACGCAGTCCATCTCGCCGATGATGCTCGTCTGGCCGAAGCGATGAACGAAGGCGACGTAGTCCGTTTGCCCCTCCGCTTTCATCTCGCGAAGAATCGCGAAGTCCTCCGGCGCCCCGGTCCCGATCCTGCGGCGCAGCTCGCTGGTCCCGGTCTCTACCAGGCGATAGAACGGGCTGCTCTGCCAGTTGGCCGCGGACTCGCCGACGTTCGAAGGCCCGTATTCGACGACCGTCGGCTGCTCGGCGCTGTCGGCTCGCCAGCGAAACGCCCGGCCTTCGTGAATCGGGTGCAGCGTGTCGATGAGAAGGGTGGCGCGCGAGAGCGCGATGCCGGTGCCGCGG
>DASURV010000173.1:0-5833 GCA_036375455.1 Casimicrobiaceae bacterium
GCGTCGACTACTGCGATGGCGCGGGCATCGCGCTGCTCGTCGACCTCATCCGGCAGCGCAAGGCCGGCGACGTCCAGATCGCGCACCTCGCGCCGGCCTACGAGGCGCTGCTGCAGCAGTTCGACATCCACCAGCTCGAGCGGGACCTCGATCCGCCGCCGCGGCGCCGCCCCGCGGTCGAGGAGGTCGGCATCATCGCCGCCGGCATGGGCGAGGACCTGCGGCAGCAGGTCGTCTTCATCGGCGAGGCGGCCGCGGCGCTGCTCTACGCCGCGCGGCATCCGTCGACGATCCGCTGGAAGGACGTCTGGATGCTGTGCGAGCGCGTCGGTGCGGACGCGCTGCCGATCGTCGCGCTGATCTCGTTCCTGCTCGGCGTGATCCTCGCGTTCCAGTCGGCCATCCCGATGCGCCGCTTCGGCGCGGAGATCTTCGTCGCCGACCTGATCGGGCTCGCCATGCTGCGCGAGCTCGGCCCGCTGATGACGGCGATCCTGCTCGCCGGGCGATCGGGCGCCGCGTTCGCGGCGGAGATCGGCACGATGAAGGTCAACCAGGAGGTCGACGCGCTGACCACGATGGGGCTCGACCCGGTGCGCTTCCTCGTGACGACGCGCATCATCGCCGCGCTGCTGATGACGCCGCTGCTCACGCTGTTCGCCGACCTGATCAGCCTGCTCGGCGGCGCGATCACGCTGCAGAGCTTCTCGATCCCGTTCGTGACGTTCGTCCACGAGGTCGAGGGCATCGTCGACTACGCCGACTTCATGGCCGGCTTCGTCAAGTCGTTCGTGTTCGCGGTCCTGATCGCGGGCATCGGGTGCCTGCGCGGGCTGCAGACAGCCGCCGGCGCGTCGGCCGTCGGCGACGCCGCGACGCGGGCGGTCGTCTCGGGTATCGTGCTGCTCGTCGCGACGGACGGCGTGTTCGCGGTGCTCTACTACTTCCTCGACATCTGACGGCGCGATGCCCGGCGACGGCGATCCGATCATCAGCGTGCGCGACCTCACCGTGGGCTACGAGGACGTCGTGCTGCTCGAGCACGTCAGCTTCGACGTGCAGCGCGGCGAGATCTTCATCATCCTTGGAGGCTCGGGGAGCGGCAAGAGCACGCTGCTCAAGCACATGATCGGCCTCAACGAGCCGGCGCGCGGCAGCGTCTTCATCGACGGCGACGACATCGTTGCCTCCGGCGGCGACGCGCGCCACGCGATCCTGCGCAAGATCGGCGTCATGTACCAGTCCGGCGCGCTGTTCGGGTCGATGACGCTCGCCGAGAACGTGCGCCTGCCGCTCGAGGAATACACGGATCTCGAATCCGACGAGATCGAGCTGATCGCGCGGATGAAGCTGTCGCTGGTGGGGCTGGGCCTGTTCACCGGGCACCTGCCGGCGGCCGTCTCGGGGGGCATGCAGAAGCGCGCCGCGATCGCGCGCGCGATGGCGCTCGACCCGATGATCCTGTTCCTCGACGAGCCCTCGGCCGGCCTCGACCCGATCACGTCCGCCGAGCTCGACGCGCTGATCAAGCGCCTTGCGCGCAGCCTCGACGTCACGTTCGTCGTCGTCACGCACGAGCTGCCGAGCATCTTCGCGATCGCCGACCGGGTGATCATGCTCGATCGGCGCAAGAAGGGGATCGCGGCCGAGGGCGATCCGAGGAAGCTGCGCGAGACGAGCGACGATCCGTGGGTGCGCCAGTTCTTCAACCGCGAGGCGGAGCCGCTGCCGACCCGATGAGCCAGAAGGCGAACTACTTCAAGCTCGGCCTGTTCGTGATCGGCGCCGTCGTCGCGGGCATCGCGGTGCTGCTCATCATCGGCACCGGCCGCTGGCTCAAGCCGCGCACGACGATCGAGACCTATTTCAACGAGTCGGTGCAGGGTCTCGACATCGGGTCGAAGATGAAATACCGCGGCGTGGTCATCGGCGAGGTGACGCGGATCACGTTCACGTACGTCGTCTACGAGCAGGACAGGCCGATGAGCCAGCGCAAGCGCTACGTGCTCGTCGAGGCGCAGCTCGAGTCGCGCCTCGTCGGCGGGCGGGCCGCGAACGACATCGCGACACCCGAGTCGAGCCAGATCGAGGTCGAGCGCGGACTGCGCGTGCATCTGGCGCCGCAGGGGATCACCGGCACGAACTACCTCGAGCTCGACTACGTCGACACGCCGGCGCCCGTGCTGCCGATCGACTGGAAGCCTGACCACATCTACATCCCGAGCACGCCGTCGACCGTCACGACGTTCGTCAACGCGGCGTCCGAGATCCTCGACCGGCTGCACCGGCTCGACATCGAGACGATCGTCGCGAACCTGAACAAGCTGCTCGTCACGGCCAACGAGCGCGTCGCGAGCCTCGACACGGCGACGATCTCGCAGCGCGCCGAGCGGACGCTGTCGAAGATCGACCGCACGCTCGACGGCATTGCGAGCAGGAAGATCTCCGACGAGGCGGTCGGCCTGCTCGCCGAGTTGCGGCAGACGAACACCGAGCTCAAGACCTACCTCGCCGATCCGGCATTTCGCAAGCTCCCGGCGGACACGTCGGCCGCGCTCGCGAGCGTGCGCCAGCTCGTGGGCGACCCGAAGCTTCCGCAATCGATCGCGCACCTCGAGCGCACGCTCGCCCGGCTCGACCGGATCTTCGGCGCCGGCGAGGCGGACCTCGGGACCACGTTCGACAACCTGCGCCAGATCACCGACAACCTGCGCGATCTCACCGAGGATGCGAAGCGCTATCCGTCGAACCTGCTGTTCGGCGCGCCGCCGCGCCCGCTGGAGAGCAAGCCATGAGGAAGACCGCGCTGCGGACCTCCGCGTTGATCGTCGTGTGCATGTTCCTGGCGCTCGCCGCGGGCTGCGGGGCCCTGACGCGGGAGCCGCTCGTGCGGCAGACGTTCCTGCTCGAGCCGCCGGCGCCGCCGCCGCTCGCGCGGGCGCAGCCGGGGGCGCTGCGCGTGGGCACGATCAACGTCGCCGCGCCGTATCGCGGCAAGACATTCGTCTACCGGATGAGCGACCTGCAGTTCGAGACGGACTTCTACGTCGAATTCCTGGTGCCGCCCGCGGCGATGCTCACCGAGCAGACGGCACGCGCGCTCGATCGCGCCAAGGCCTTCGCGCGTGTCGCCGGGCCGGGAGCGAGCGTCGACGCGCAGTGGGTGCTGGACGGATTCGCGTCGTCGCTCTACGCCGACCTGCGCGAAGCGGGGAAGCCGGCCGCGGAGCTCGCTATCACGTACTACCTGACGCCCGCCGGCGGCTCGGAGCAGACCCCGGTCTGGTCGCACGAATATCGGCAGCGGGCCCCGATGCGCGACTCGTCGCCGGCCGCCTACGCGCAAGCGCTCAACCAGGCATTCGGAGAGATCGTCGCGGCGCTCGCGCGCGATCTCGCCGGCGCGCAGTTGCCGCAGCGCTGAATCCCGCGTCTCAGGGCGCGTGCTCGCCGCGTGCTTCAGGCGGCGAGGCTCGCGTGCAGGTCGTGATCGTCCGCCGCCGTGACGCGCACGCGCGCAAACTGCCCGGGCGCGATCGCGGCTCGCTCCGCGATGCGCACGACACCGTCGATTTCCGGCGCGTCGGCAGCGGAACGCGCGATCGCGGCGCCGCCGTCGATCGCGTCCACCAGAACGTCCAGCGTGCGGCCCACCTTGGATCGCAGCCGCGCGGCGCTGATCGTGGCCTGCGCCACCATGAAGCGCGCGCGGCGCTCTTCCTTGACCGGTTCGGGCACGGGGCCGGGCAGCGCGTTCGCGGCGGCGCCCTCGACCGGCGAATACGCGAAGCAGCCGACGCGGTCGAGCTGCGCCTCGCGCAGGAACGCGAGCAGCTCCTCGAACTCCGCGTTCGTTTCTCCCGGGAAGCCGACGATGAACGTGCTGCGCAGCGTGATGTCGGGCTGCGCGGCGCGCCACGCGCGCACGCGCTCGAGCACCCTCTCCGGAGCGGCCGGCCGCTTCATCAGGCGCAGGATCCGCGGGCTTGCGTGCTGGAATGGCACGTCGAGATACGGCAGCAGCCCGCCCGCGCCGGGCTCGCGGCGCATCAGCGGCACGACGTCGTCGACGTGCGGATACGGATAGACGTAGTGCAGGCGGACCCACGCGCCGTAGGCCCGCGCGAGCGCATCGAGCTCGCGCGCGAGCTCGCGCAGCCGCGTCTTCAGCGGCCGCCCCTGCCAGAAGCCGGTGCGGTAGCGGATGTCGACGCCGTAGGCGCTCGTGTCCTGCGAGACGACGAGCAGCTCCTTCACCCCCGCGCGCAGCAGCCGCTCCGCCTCGGCGAGCACGTCGCCGACCGGCCGCGACACGAGGCCGCCGCGCAGCGACGGGATGATGCAGAACGTGCAGCGGTGGTTGCAGCCTTCGCTGATCTTCAGATACGCGTAATGCCGCGGCGTGAGCCTGATTCCCTGCGGCGGCACCAGGTCGACGAACGGGTCGTGCGGCTGCGGCAGGTGCGCATGGACCGCGGTCATCACCTCGTGCGTCGCGTGCGGGCCGGTGACGGCGAGCACCCTGGGATGGGCTTCGCGGACGAATGCGCCGCCATCCTTCGCGCCGAGGCAGCCGGTGACGATGACCCTGCCGTTCTCGGCGAGCGCCTCGCCGATCGCATCGAGCGATTCCGCGACCGCCGCGTCGATGAAGCCGCAGGTGTTGACGACGACGAGATCCGCGCCTTCGTACGACGGCGCGATCGCATAGCCCTCCGCGCGCAACTGCGTCAGGATCTGCTCCGAATCGACGAGAGCCTTCGGGCACCCGAGCGAGACGAAGCCGACCCGCGGCGTCGCGCCGCGACGAAGCGGGCGTGTTGCTTTCATGCAGGCGTCAAGACATCGGAGGCGTGCGGCGCGACGCGCGTGCACCGCAGCAATGCGGCGTGCCCGCCGGCCATGTTGCGGCGCAATCGGCCGCCGTCAACCCATCATCGTTTCTGCTCGTCGTCCGCCGTGCCTTGCGGCGGCGCGGCAAACGTCGGGAACGGAAACGCCGAGAACATCCCGCGCGTCTGGTCCTGCATCCGCTGCTGCATGTCGATGAAGAGCTTCGCGCTCTGCTCGAGGTAGTTGCCGAGCATCCCCTGCATCGCCGGCGCCTGCATCTGCATGAACTGCTTCCACAGCTCCGGCGTCAGCATCATCTTGTCGCCGTACACCTGCTTCGCCTGCTCCTGCAGCTTCTTCTGGATCGCCAGGAACGCCTGCACGTTCTGCTCGATGTACTGGCCGATGATCGTCTGCTGCGCGCTCCCGTAGAAGCGGATCATCTGTGCGAGCATTTCCGAGCTGAACATCGGCACGCCGCCCGACTCCTCGTCGAGGATGATTTGCAGCAGGATCGAGCGCGTCAGGTCGTCGCCGCTCTTCGCATCGACGACGCGAAACTCGAGACCCTCGAGGACCATCTGCTTCACGTCCGCAAGCGTGATGTAACCGCTGTTCGCCGTATCGTACAGCCGGCGGTTCGGGTACTTCTTGATCGTGCGGAACTC
This sequence comes from Casimicrobiaceae bacterium, assembly GCA_036375455.1. Lineage (GTDB taxonomy): Bacteria > Pseudomonadota > Gammaproteobacteria > Burkholderiales > Casimicrobiaceae > VBCG01. The sequence continues at coordinate 5,502 of DASURV010000173.1, forward strand.
GGACGCCATCGATGGGGACCTTCGTTGGATCCGCAATTATAACTTCCTGATTTGTCGGGGGTTTGAAACCGGTGCCGCCGGGGTCGCCGACGGCGATGGTGCAGTGCACAAAAAAAGCTTGACTTCGGGGCGACCCGTCCCTAGAATCCGTTTTGTGCGGTGCAGCAAAGGCGGCTTCCAAGGCGGTCGAGAAGTCGGATCCTGGGCACCGATTTCGGGGCGGGAAGGGCGTATGTACCGGTCCTGCCAAAGGCAAATGGGTCATCGACCCGCCATTTGAAAGGGCAATCATGTACAACGCAACGGAACAATTCGCCGAGTTCAACCAGGCC
>DASURV010000174.1:0-4015 GCA_036375455.1 Casimicrobiaceae bacterium
CGCCGGTGATCTTCAGAAGCCGGACGAGATAGTCGCGCTCGAACGTCTTGCGCGCCTCCTCGAACGGAATCAGCGCCGCCGCGTCTTCCTTCAGCGCCGCCTGCACCAGCGTCGCCGGGATCACCGGCGTGGTCGCGAGCGCGACCGATTGCTCGAGCAGGTTCAGCAACTGGCGAACGTTGCCGGGCCAGGGCGCAGCGATGAGCAGCGCCATCGCGTCGGGCGCGAGCGTCGGCGGAGGCTTGCGGTAGCGCTCGGCGAGGCGCTGCAGGAAATGCACGGCCAGCAGCGGAATGTCCTCGCGCCGGTCGGCAAGCGACGGCAGCTTGAGCGACACCACGTTCAGCCGGTAGTACAGATCCTCGCGGAACAGGCCCTGTTCCCGCTGCGAGTCGAGATCGCGATGCGTGGCCGAGATCACCCGGACGTCGACGGGTATCGCCTGCGTGGAGCCCACCGGGCGCACTTCGCACTCCTGCAGCACGCGCAGCAGCTTCACCTGCAGCGGCAGCGGCATGTCGCCGATCTCGTCGAGGAACAGCGTACCGCCATCGGCCGCCTGGAACAGGCCCTTGTGCGCCTGGACGGCGCCGGTGAACGCGCCGCGGGCATGCCCGAACAGCTCCGATTCGAGCAGATCGCCCGGGATCGCGCCGCAGTTGACGGCGACGAACGGCTTGGCGCTGCGCCGGCTCGCCTGGTGGATCGCACGGGCGAGCAGTTCCTTGCCCGTGCCGGACTCGCCGAAGATCAGCACGCTCGCGTCCGAATCGGCGACGAGCTTCGCCTGCCGCAGCAGATCCTCCATGCGCGGGCTGCGCGTAATGATGCCCGCACGCCACTCGCCGGCTGCGCTGGCGCTGCCCGCCGGTTCCGCGCCCCCTACCTGCAGCGCGGCAGCGACCTTCTGGAGCAGCTCCTGGCTGTCGAACGGCTTGGTGAGGTAGCCGAAGATGCCGCGCTGCGTGGCGCGGACCGCGTCGGGAATCGTCCCGTGCGCGGTGAGGATGATGACCGGCAGCGCGGGGTGCTGCCGATGGATCGCATCGAACAGCTGGAGCCCGTCGATGCCGGGCATGCGCAGGTCGGTGACCACGGTCGCCGGCCGCTCGACGGCGATCGTCGCGAGCGCGGTTTCGCCACTGTCGGCGGTGCGCACGCGATAGCCGGCCGAGGTCAGCCGCAGACTGATCAGCTTGAGCAGGTCGGGGTCGTCGTCGACCAGGAGGATGTCACCTCGATTCATCGTGTCCTTTCGGTTGGCGCGGCATCGCGCGGGCTATCGGCCGCTGCCCCCGGCGCTGCCTCCACCGCCGCCGCCGCCGCCGCTGCGCACGCGGTCGCGCAACAGGCTGCGCTCCATCGCGCGGAGCGCCTCGAGCTTCTGGATTGCCGCGTCGGCCTTCTGCTGCTCGTCGCGCACCGCGCGCTGTCGCTCGACCACCTGCGTCTGGAGCACGGCCGCGAGCTGGCGGATCGGCGGCGATGCGGCCGCATTCTTCGCGACGTTCTCGAAGAGTTGCAGCGCCCGCTGGTCGTCCTGGGGGGAAGCGCGCAGCAGCGTATAGAGTACCGCAAGTCGCACCCGGTTCACGTCGGTGCGCTGGCGCCCGAGCGCCTGCGTCGCGGCCGAGAGCTCGCGCTTGAGCTCGTCCGCCGGCAGCGTCCCGAACCGCTGCAGATCGGCGAGCAGCGCGAGCATCTGCTGATCCTCGGTCGGCTCGGGAGCGGATGCGCCGTTGGCCGGCGCTCCGACGGCGACCGCGGCCGAGGGTGCCGACGCCGGCGGCGCGCTCTGCGCGGGCGGGCTGGGTGTCGCCGCGGCAGGCGGCTCGGAAAGCGGCTCGACCGGCTCGATCGGCGGCGACTCGACCATCGGCGCCGAAGGCGTCGTCACGGACGGCTCGAGCTCGTAGTCGTTCTCCGCCGGCATCACCGGCGTGGGGACCGTCGTGCATCCGACAATGCCCGCCGCGAGCGCGCAGGCGGCAAGGCACGCGCGCAATTTCATTTCCCGCCCGCCAGCGCGGCGTCGGGCGCAAGCGCCTGCTTGCGGGCGCTGTCGGCAGTGGCGAGCGGCAGCGACAGGCGGAACCACGCGCCGCTCCGGCCGTCGATGCGGCTCGCGACCTCGATCTTCCCGCCCAGCGCCAGCGCGTATTCGCGGGCGATCGCAAGCCCGAGACCCGACCCCTTGATGCGTCCGTCGACCGGCGACGGGCCCTGGTAGAACGATTCGAAGATGCGGCTGCGATCGGAAGCCGCGACGCCACGCCCCTCGTCGATCACGTCGACGACGGCGCTGCCGTCCTTCGCGCCGACGTTGAGCTGGATCGTCGCGTTGCGGGGCGAGTACTTGATCGCGTTGGAAAGCAGGTTGTCGACGATCGTGCGCAGCTTCTCGGCGTCGCCGATCACCGTGGCCGGGCGCAGCGTCGCGTCGAACGAGATCATGCGCGCCAGCGCGGCGAGCCTCTGCTCCCTCACGACGCGGGTCACGACGTCCGGAAGTGCGACCGGGCCGAGTCCCGCGGGTTCCATCGCGCGCGTCTGGTGGTATGCGAGCAGGTTCTCGATCAGCCTCTGCAGCGACAGCGTGTTGTCGCGCACGATGCGCACGATCTCGTGCTGCTCCGCCGACAGCTTGCCGCCGACGTCGTCGCGCAGCAGCTCGGCACCCTCGCGCACCGCGGTGAGCGGCGTCTTCAGCTCGTGCGAGACGTGCCGCAGGAATCGCGTCTGCTGCTCCTCGAGGTCGGACAGACGACCGCGCAGCCATTCGAGCCGCTGCCCCACGTACCGCAGATCCTGCGGCCCGGTGACGGTGATCGCGTGCGTGAAGTCCGCGCTGCCCATCTGCCGGATCGCGAGGTCGAGCTGGCGGATCGGTCGCGCGATCAGCGTCGCGAACACGATCGCGAGCGCAATGGCGATGCCGACCGTCGCGAGCCCCACGTAGATCCATTTCTCGCGGCCCTGCGTCGCCGTTTCCTGGAGCCGCTCGATCGCTCGCTGCGTGAGCTGGCTGCTCGCCGCGAGCATCGCCTGCGCACCGTCGACGAGCCGCGCATAGCCATCGGCGAGCTCACCGGCGACCTCCGGTCCGCGCCGCGGCACCGTGAGGAGCTTGTGCAGGCGGCTTTCGCGATCGGCGAGCTTCTCGAGCCCCGCCTGCGCGGCCGCATCGAGCGGAAGCGCGGCGAGCTGGCGCGTCGTCTGGCGGAATTCCTCGCGCAGGCGCGCATATTCGTCGAGGAGCGCGTTGTCCTCGAGAATCAGATGCTGGCGCGCGATGCGCTCGAGCGTGGTCGCCTGCTCGTAGAGGAGACGGCTCGTGCGCCCCGCCTGCGCCGCCTGCACGACCTCCTGGCGCCCCTGCGACTCGAGCCGATCGAGCGAGAGGATCAACTCGGCGAGCGCGTAGACGAGCGGCAGGCTGACGAGCAGGAAGCCGAGCAGGATGAACTTGAGGAACGAGCGCGGGTAGTACACGCGTCAGGGCGGAAGCGCCGAGGCCGGACTGGCTATAATCGACGGATTATGACATTCCCGCCTCGAGCGCATTCGCTCTTTCGCCCGCGTCCTGGCGGGCCGGAACCGTGCGCCGCCGGCGCCGGATGCGCGCTTCGCTCGCATTGATCGCGGCAGTAGCGAGCAACGGGGTCATCGGGCGCGGCGACAGGCTGCCGTGGCGCCTGCCGGAAGACCTGCGGCGCTTTCGCGAGCTGACGACCGGCCACACGGTCATCATGGGGCGGCGCACCTGGGAGTCGCTGCCGGGCGCACTGCCCGGACGCCAGAACATCGTCGTGAGCCGCAGCCCCGGGTTCCGCGCGAGCGGCGCCTGCGTCGCGGCGTCGCTCGACGACGCGCTCGCGCAGATCGCGTGCCCGCCGCCGGCATTCTGCATCGGCGGCGGCGAGCTGTATCGTGCCGCGTTGCCGCTTGCGCAGATCGCGTTCGTGACCGAGATCGACCGCGCATTCGACGGCGACGCCTTCTTCCCCGCCCTCGA
>DASURV010000175.1:0-3114 GCA_036375455.1 Casimicrobiaceae bacterium
CAGGTCCTCCTGCTGGCGCGCGATCAGTTCGTGCGCCTTGCGGTCCTCGGCCTCGCGCGCGGCGATCTCCTGTGCGCTGAGCACCGGCGCCGGCGCGGCCTTCGGCGCTTCCTCGACGGCGGGAGCCGCCGCCGGCGCCTCTTCCTCGCGACGCACGAGCACGCGCTTCTTGCGCACCTCGACCTGGATCGTGCGCGCCTTGCCGGTCGAATCCGCGGCCTTGATCTCCGACGTCTGCTTGCGCGTCAGCGTGATGCGCTTCTTGCCGTCGGCGGCGGCGCCGTGCTGCCTGCGCAGGTAATCGAGCAGGCGCGTCTTGTCCTGCTCGGTGAGCTTGTCGCCCTGCTTCTTGCCCGCGACACCTGCCGCGGACAACTGTTCCAGCAACGCGCCGGCCGGCATCTTGAGGTCGGTCGCGAATTGTTCGATTGTCGTTTGCGCCATGCGGCTCTCCGTACTGCCTATGCTGCCGTTCCGTTCCCTACGCCGTCGCGCCGGTATGCGGCGCATCCGCCGCCGGCTCGAACCAGTGCGCGCGCGCCTTCATGATCAGGTCCTGCGCCTTCGCGGGGTCCATGCCGGTCAATTCCACGAGTTCGTCGCCGGCGAGGTCCGCCAGCGCGTCGCGCGTCGTGATCCCGTTCGCCGCCAGCTTGCTCGCGAGGTCGGTGTCCATCCCCTCGAGCGAGAGCAACGCCTCCTCGACGTTCTCGACGCTCTCCTCGCGTGCGATCGCGTCGGTCAGCAGTGCGTTGCGGGCGCGCGAGCGGAGCTCGTTCACCGTGTCCTCGTCGAACGCCTCGATCTCCATCATCTCGGTGATCGGGACGTACGCGACCTCCTCGAGCGACGTGAACCCCTCGCCGATCAGGATGTCGGCCACTTCCTCGTCGACGTCGAGCTTGTCGATGAAGAGCGCGCGCAGGCGGCTCGTCTCGGCCTCCTGCTTCTGCTGCGATTCCTCGACGCTCATCAGGTTGAGCTCCCAGCCGGTCATCTCGGAGGCGAGACGCACGTTCTGGCCGCTGCGGCCGATCGCGATCGCGAGGTTTTCCTCGTCGACGACGACGTCCATCGAATGCCGCTCCTCGTCGACGACGATGCTCTGCACCTCGGCCGGCGCGAGCGCGTTGATGACGAGCTTCGCCGGGTCGTCGGACCACAGCACGATGTCGACGCGCTCGCCGGCGAGCTCGTTCGTCACCGCGGTGACGCGCGAGCCGCGCATGCCGATGCACGTGCCCTGCGGATCGAGCCGCGGGTCGTTCGACTTGACGGCGATCTTCGCGCGGATGCCGGGGTCGCGCGCGGCGGCCTTGATCTCGATCAGGCCCTCCTCGATCTCGGGCACCTCGAGCTCGAACAGCCGCATGATGAATTCCGGCGCGACGCGCGAGAGGATGAGCTGCGGACCCTTCGCCGTGCGGTCGATCTTCATCACGTAGGCGCGCACGCGATCGCCCACGCGCAGCATCTCCTTCGGGATCAGCTGGTCACGCGGGATCAGGCCCTCGATGCGGCCGGACTCCACGATCGCGTTGCCGCGCTCGATGCGCTTCACGGTGCCGGAGAGCAGGTTGTCGTCGCGCTCGAGGAAGTCGTTCAGGATCTGCTCGCGCTCCGCGTCGCGGATCTTCTGCAGGATCACCTGCTTCGCCGCCTGCGCGCCGATGCGGCCGAACTCGACCGGCTCGAGCGGCTCCTCGACTACGTCGCCGAGCGCGAGCGCGGGGTCGCGCTCGGCGGCATCGGTGATCGCGATCTGGTGCGCGGGCTCCTCGTGCTCCTCGTCGGGCACGACGGTCCAGCGCCGGAACGTCTCGTAGTCGCCCGTCTCGCGGTCGATCGCGACGCGCGCGTCGATGTTGTCGGCATACTTCTTCTTCGTCGCCGACGCGAGCGCCGCCTCGAGGGCGGTGAAGACGATTTCCTTCGGCACGTTCTTCTCGCGCGACAGCGCGTCCACGAGCAGCAGCAGTTCGCGGTTCATGATCCCTTTCTCTCCTTGGCCTGCTTACGCCGGCCGTCTCATCTCGTGTCGATCACTGCGACTCGCGCGCCGCCGCGCCCTTCGGGCCTTGGCTCGGCCTTCGGCCTCACCCGACGCGCTTGCATGATCCCCCCACGCTTGCGGCTTCGCCGCTGCGCTGCCCCCCAAGGGGGCGCAATTCGCGCTTGGGACGGCCCTTCGCGCTCATCGCTTCGTCCAATCGATGGCCGGCACGAGCCGGGCGCGCGTGATCGTCCCGTGGGGGAACGCCTTCACGCCGGCCGGCGTCTCGACGAGGACGTCCTCGCCCTGCGTGCCGCGCAAGATCCCTTTGATGCGCCGCGCGCCATCGATCGGCGCGCGCAATGTCAACTGTGCTTCCTGCCCGGCGAACCGCGCGTAGTCGGCGAGCCGCTTGACCGGGCGATCGAGGCCCGGCGACGAAACCTCGAGCCGCTCGAAAGCGACGCTCTCGACGGCGAAGAGCCGCGTGAGGTGACTCGACACGCGCGCGCAGTCCTCGACGTCGACGCCGCTCGGCTTGTCGATGAACACGCGCACGAGCCGGGTCCGCGGCGACATGTCCCAGTCGACCAGTTCGTACCCCAACGCCGGTACGGTGCGCTCCAGCAGTTCACCGAGGGCCATTCACGAGTCCAGATCCAAAAAAAAATGGGCTGCGCCCAGCCCATTTCTGATTACTTTTCGAGCCGGATTGTAGCAGGAAATCGTCCATTCTGACAGCCCCCGCCGCATCGGGACAGGGGTTCCACGCTAAACTTCGCCCACAGCACCCCCGGAGGCCCTCCCGATGCCCGATCCCCTCCCGATCGCCAAGCATGGCGACATCGAAGTCGATCTCCTCCCTGCCCTCGCCAATCGCCACGGCCTCATCACCGGAGCGACCGGCACCGGCAAGACGGTCACGCTGCAGGTCATCGCCGAGCGGTTGAGCGGGATCGGCGTGCCGGTATTCATGGCCGACGTCAAGGGCGACCTGGCCGGGATGAGCCAGCCGGGCGCAATGTCGCCGAAGCTCGGCGAGCGGCTCAAGCTCATCGGGGCGCAGCCGCCGTCCTTCGCCGCCACGCCGGTCGTGTTCTGGGACATCTTCGGCGAGCAGG
>DASURV010000176.1:0-12889 GCA_036375455.1 Casimicrobiaceae bacterium
ACCCACGTCTCGAGCGACGGCGTCGCGCTGCCGAGCACGATGGGCACGCTGCGGCTGCGCGCGCGCCAGACGGCGAGATCGCGTGCGTGATAGCGCACGCCATCCTGCTGCTTGAACGATTCGTCGTGCTCCTCGTCGACGACGATCAGCGCGAGCCGCGGCAGCGGAACGAAGACGCCGAGGCGCGTGCCGAGCACGACCTGCGCTTCCCCGCTCGCTGCGGCGATCCAGTTGCGGCGGCGCGCACCGGGCGCGAGGCGGCTGTGCAGCGTGACGGCACGCGCACGCGGCAGCGCCGCCTGGACGCGTCGCTCGAACTGCGGCGTGAGGTTGATTTCGGGCACGAGGATCAGGACCTGCCCGCCCTCGGCGATGAGGCGGGAGGCGGCCGCGAGATAGACGTCGGTCTTGCCGCTGCCGGTCACGCCATGCAGCATCGTCGGGGCGAAGGTTCCGGCCGCCTCGACGATCGCATCGACGGCGCGAGCCTGCGCCGCGTGCAGCGGATGCGCCTCGAGCGCACGCGCCTCGCCACACGCGTCGCCGCGCGCCGCGTCGTTCGATCTGCGCGCTGCGCGGGCGACGGGCGGCGGGGCGACGAGCGCGTAGGCGAGTCCGGGCGGGGCCTGGTAATAGGCACTGACGAACTCGGCGAGCGCCATGATCTCGGCGGGCAATCGCAGGTCCTCGGCGAGCGCATCGATCGGCTGCAACCGCTGCGCAAACTCCGACGCGGGATCGATGCCCGTGACCACACCCGCGTACGTGCGATGACCAAGCTTCGCGCGGACGACGTGCCCGGGCACAATCGCGAGGCCGTCCGGAATCCAGTAATCGAAGAGTTGCCACGCCGCGATCGGCATGGCGATGCGCGCGATCGCCATTGAACGCGTGCAAGGCCTTACGAGGATTGCGAGACGCGCGCGGCGCCCGTTGGCTCGAACTTAAACCTGAATATCAACATGCGCGGACAAGCTTCTAATTCACAAACCCTCGCAAGAATCTTTCCCGCGAATCCTGTGGATAATATTGTGCGTAACTGCGACCTGATGGTGACCCGGCGTATCCGGATGGCATGGCCTGATTGTTGCATTGATGCTACGTCGCGGAAATTGGCTCCTTGTTTCATCGAGTTAGCGCTTGCGATTCGCGCAATTTTCGTCACATCAATCGATGTAGGACAAATGGAGGACCGGTGTGCATAAGTGCGCTCGAATGGCACTTTCCGGAATTTGTCAACCCCCGCAAGTCGGCTCGCACGGCGGCCGCGCTCAGTCTCGCGCCGCGGCGGCGGCGCCGGCCTGCGCCGCGTCCCGCCGCGACGCGCGGTGCACGGCCGACACCAGCGCTGCGACGTTTTCGGGCGGCGTCGCGGGAACGATCCCGTGCCCGACGTTGAAGACATACCCCGGGGCAAGCCCGGCGGCCTCGACGAGCGCCACCGCTGCGCGCTCGACCGTCCGGGGGTCGGTCAGCAACGCGAGCGGATCGAGGTTTCCCTGCAGCGCGACGCGCGCGCCGTAGCGCCGCCGCGCGTCCGCGAGATCGACCGTCCAATCGAGCCCGATGCAGGACGCACCGCACTCGACGAGCGCGGGCAACGACGAGGCGGCGCCCTTGGTGAAGACGATCGTCGGCACGTGCGGCGGAACGCGCGCAAGAATCGCGCGCATCGGGTCGAGCGAGAACCTGCGATACGCCGCCGGTGCGAGCAGCCCGCCCCACGTGTCGAACAGCATCAGCGCGTCGGCGCCCGCGGCGACCTGCTCGCACAGGTACGCGGCGATCGCGTCGACATTCACCGCGACGAGGCGCTCGAGCAGATCGGGCCGTGCGAACGCCATCTTGCGCACGTTCGCGTAATCGGCACTGCCGCCGCCCTCGATCATGTAGCACGCGAGCGTGAACGGGCTGCCCGCGAATCCGATCAGCGGCACGCGACCCGCGAGCGCCCGCTTGATCTGCGCGACGGCGTCGAACACGTAGCGCAGCCGCGCGAGATCCGGCGGCGCGAGCGCGGCGATCGCCCGCTCGTCGGCGGCCGTGCGCTCGAAGCGCGGCCCCTCGCCCTCCGCGAACGACAGCCCGAGCCCCATCGCGTCGGGGACGGTCAGGATGTCGGAGAAGAGGATCGCCGCATCGAGCGGAAAGCGCGCGAGCGGCTGCAGCGTCGCCTCGGTCGCGAGCGAGGGCGTCGTCGCGAGCGCCATGAAGCTCCCGGCTCGTGCGCGCAGCGCCGCGTACTCCGGCAGATAGCGGCCGGCCTGGCGCATCAGCCAGACCGGAACGTAAGGCGTCGGCTCGCGGCGCAGCGCACGCAGCAGCGTGTCGTTCGCGAACTGGCTCACGCGCCGGCGGCCCGCTGCGGAGACGACGGCCGCGCGGCGGTCCCTGGCGTCAGCCGGCGTCCGGCGATCCGCTCGAGCACCGCGAGCGGCGAGCGCTCGGGCTCGTAGAGCGCCGAGCGCGGCAGGTGCGTCGTCTGCTCGAGCATGTATTGCCCTGCGGACGCCGCGTGCATCACCTGGTCGGAAAAGCAGACCCACGTCGTGCCCGGCGCGAAGCGGACCTCGCGCTGCGCGCATTGCGCCTGATAGGCGGTATCGGCCTTCGCGCGGTCGTGCAGGCCGAGCATCAGGTGATCGTATTCGCTGCGCCGTCCCTTCGTGACGCGGAGCGCGGCGAGCACGGCCGCCTCTCCCGGCAGGCTGCCGCGTATGCGCGGAAGGAATCGCCGCGCCATCGCCTCGAACGGCTCGCCGACGCGCCAGACCCGGTCCTCGCCATGCGGATTGACGTTGCAGAACACGCGCAGGATCCGCTCCCCCCCGTTCGGTCGCGACGGAAACGCGTCGACATGCAGGCGCGTGTCGTCCTTGCGCCAGGAAACCGCGCGGCCCGCCGCGGCGTGTGGGCGGAAGCTCGTTCGCGCACGCTTCAGGTACGGCGCGTAGCGCGGGAAGAGCGCGGCGATCAATGCGCTCGCCTCCGCGGCGAAGCGCCCGATCATCCGCGCGAGCGCGGCAAGGTCCGCGGGCGCACCCTGCGCGCCCTTGATCGCGGCTCCGTCGAGGCTGATGTTCTTCGCCCTGCCGTCGGACCAGCGAACGTCGAGGAAACGCCGCTCGTCCGCGAGCGGGGCGAACGGAAGTCCCGGCAGCACGAGCACGGCGCCGGCTTCGAGGTCCCGGGCGTAGCGCTCGGTGTCGGCGGCCGGCACCGTGGGTCGCCAGGTCGCGATGTCGAGCGTGACGAGCGGCGTGATCGCGTGCGCCACGTTCATTCACCGCCCGCTGGCGCCGCTCAACGAGGCAACGATGAAGTCCCCATCAGGAATGCGTCGATCGCTTGCGCGCACTGGCGCCCCTCGCGGATCGCCCACACGACGAGCGACTGCCCGCGACGCATGTCGCCCGCGGCGAACACCTTCGGCACGCTGGTGCGATAGTCGTCGGTGCTCGCCTTGACGTTCGTGCGCGCATCGCGCTCGACGCCGAACTGCTCGACGAGACCCGTCTCGCCGGGACCGGTGAAGCCCATCGCGAGCAGCACGAGATCGACCTTCATCTCGAACTCGCTGCCCGGCACCTCGACCATCCGCATCGAGCCGCTGCCGTCGCGCCGGCATTCGACGCGCGCCGCGACGAGCGCCGCGACGCTGCCGTGCGCACCCTCGAAGCGCTTCGTCGCCACGGCCCAGTCGCGCTCGCAGCCCTCCTCGTGCGACGACGACGTGCGCAGCTTGATCGGCCAGTACGGCCAGACGAGCGGCTTGTTTTCCGTTATCGGCGGCTGCGGCAGCAGCTCGAACTGCACGATCGACGCGGCGCCCTGGCGGTTCGACGTGCCGACGCAGTCGGAGCCGGTGTCGCCGCCGCCGATGACGATGACGCGCTTCCCGGTCGCGAGGATCTGCCCGCCGACGCGGTCGCCCGCCACGACGCGGTTCTGCTGCGGCAGGAAGTCCATCGCGAAATGGATGCCCGCGAGCTCGCGTCCCGGCACCGGCAGGTCGCGCGGCTTCTCCGCGCCGCCGGTGAGCGCGATCGCGTCGAACTCGGCGAGCAGCGCCTCGGCCCGCACGTTGCCGCCGACGCACGAGCTCGGCCGGAACTCGACGCCTTCGAGCGACATCTGCGCCATTCGCCGGTCGATCAGATGCTTTTCCATCTTGAAGTCGGGGATGCCGTAGCGCAGCAAGCCCCCGATGCGATCCTCCTTCTCGAACAGCACGACGTCGTGCCCCGCGCGCGCGAGCTGCTGCGCGCAGGCGAGGCCGGCGGGTCCCGAACCGACGACGGCGACGCGCCGGCCGGTCTTGCCCGCAGGCGGTTGCGGAACGACCCAGCCTTCCTCGTAGCCCTTGTCGATGATGAAGTGCTCGATCGACTTGATGCCGACCGGATCGCTGTTGATGTTGAGCGTGCACGCCGCCTCGCACGGCGCGGGACAGATGCGTCCGGTGAACTCGGGGAAGTTGTTCGTCGAGTGCAGGACCTCGAGCGCCTCCTTCCACTGGTGGCGGTAGACGAGGTCGTTCCAGTCGGGAATGACGTTGTTGACCGGACACCCGCTCTGGCAGAACGGGATGCCGCAGTCCATGCAGCGCGCGCCCTGCTTCGAAGCGGACTCGTCGTCGAGCGCGTGGATGAACTCGCGGAAGTGCCGCACGCGCGAGTGCACGGGATCGGCGACCTCCGCGATCCGCGCAAGCTCCAGGAAACCGGTGATCTTGCCCATCTACGCCGCCGCCTTCCGTGCCGGGACGCCGGCGGGCGTCGCCTGCTGCGCCTTGACGTACATCTCGGAGAGCGCGCGCACGTACTCGTGCGGAAGCACCCGCACGAATTTCGCCCGCGTCGCATCCCAGTGGTCGAGCATCGCGAGCGCCACCGTCGATCCGGTGAAGCGCAGGTGGCGCTCGATCAGCTCGCGCAGGATCGCCTCGTCGCAGCGGCCGGTGTGCAGCAGGCGCCCCTTGCCCGCCGCGGCCAGCTCCTTCTCCGCCCGGTGCTGCTCGCTTTCCGGCAGCACCGGACCGAGCGCGACCATCGACGGATTGCAGCGCGACGCGAACGTTCCGTCGGGATCGTGGACGTAGGCGACGCCGCCGCTCATGCCCGCCGCGAAATTGCGCCCGGTGCGCCCGAGCACGACGACGGTGCCGCCGGTCATGTATTCGCAGCCGTGATCCCCGGTGCCTTCGACGACCGCCGTCGCGCCGGAGTTGCGCACGCAGAAGCGCTCGCCGGCGACGCCGCGGAAATACGCCTCGCCGTCGATCGCGCCGTACATGACGGTGTTGCCGATGACGATGTTCTCCTCCGGCCTGGCGGGACACGCCGGATCGGGATAGACGACGATGCGCCCGCCCGACAGCCCCTTGCCGACGTAGTCGTTCGTCGCACCCTGCAGCTCGAACGTGACGCCCCGCGCGAGAAACGCGCCGAAGCTCTGGCCGGCGATGCCCTCGAACGCCACGTGCAGCGTGTCCTCGGGCAGCCCTTCGTGCCCGTGCCGGCGCGCGACCGCACCCGACAGCATCGCGCCGACCGAACGGTGCGCGTTGCGGATCTTGTACGCGAGGCGCACCGGCTGCGCCTTCTCGAGCGCCGGCGCCGCCGCCGCGATGAGCTGGTGGTCGAGCGCGCGCGAGAGACCATGGTCCTGCGTCTCGCAGCGGTGTCGCGCCACCTCCGCCGGCATCGCGGGCTGGTGGAACACGCGCGAGAAGTCGAGTCCCTTCGCCTTCCAGTGCTCGATGCCCTTGCGCATGTCGAGCAGGTCGCTGCGCCCGATCATCTCGTCGAGCGTGCGGAAGCCGAGCTGCGCCATGATCTCGCGCAGCTCGTCGGCGACGAAGAAGAAGTAGTTGACGACGTGCTCGGGCTGCCCGGTGAAGCGCCTGCGCAGCACCGGGTCCTGCGTCGCAACGCCGACCGGGCAGGTGTTCAGGTGGCACTTGCGCATCATGATGCAGCCCTCGACGACGAGCGGCGCCGTCGCGAAGCCGAATTCGTCGGCGCCGAGCAACGCGCCGATGGCGACGTCGCGGCCCGTCTTCATCTGGCCGTCGACCTGCACGGCGATGCGGCCGCGCAGGCGGTTCAGCACCAGCGTCTGCTGCGTTTCCGCGAGGCCGAGCTCCCACGGCGTGCCGGCGTGCTTGATCGACGATTCCGGCGATGCGCCGGTGCCACCGTCGTGGCCGGCGATCGTCACGTGATCGGCCTTCGCCTTGGCCACGCCCGCGGCCACCGTCCCCACGCCGACCTCGGACACGAGCTTCACCGAGATCGACGCCTGCGGATTCGCGTTCTTCAGGTCGTGGATGAGCTGCGCGAGATCCTCGATCGAATAGATGTCGTGATGCGGCGGCGGCGAGATCAGCCCGACGCCGGGCACCGAGTAGCGGAGCTGCGCGATGTACTCGGAGACCTTGTGGCCGGGAAGCTGCCCGCCCTCGCCGGGCTTCGCGCCCTGCGCCATCTTGATCTGGAGCTGGTCGGCCGACGCGAGGTACTCGGCGGTCACGCCGAAGCGGGCCGAGGCCACCTGCTTGATCCTCGAGCGCAGGCTGTCGCCCGCCTTGAGCCGGATGTCCTGCTCGACGGCGCCCTTGCCGATGATCGACGAAACGGTATCGCCGTCCTGCACGGTGCTCCTGCCGGCACGCATCTCCGCGCGATAGCGCATCGCGTCCTCGCCGCCCTCGCCGGTGTTCGATTTGCCGCCGATGCGGTTCATCGCGATCGCGAGCGTCGTGTGCGCCTCGGTCGAGATCGACCCGAGGCTCATCGCGCCGGTCGCGAAGCGCCTGACGAGCACCGAAGCCGGCTCGACCTCCTCGAGCGGCACCGGCGTGCACGCCGCCGCGCGGAACTCGAACAGGCCGCGCAGCGTCTTGAGCTTGCGGCCCTGCTCGTTCACCAGCGCCGCGTATTCGCGGTAGGTGCCGGGCGAGTTCGCGCGCGTCGCATGCTGCAGCTTCGCGATCGTGTCCGGCGTCCACATGTGCTCCTCGCCGCGCACGCGGTACATGTATTCGCCGCCGGCGTCGAGCGCGCGCGCGAGCAGAGGATCGTCGCCGAACGCGAGCCGGTGCAGCCGCTGCGCCTCCGCCGCCACCTCGAACAGCCCGATGCCCTCGATCGTGCTCGCGGTGCCGGTGAAGTACTTGTCGACGAACGCCTTCTGCAGGCCCACCGCCTCGAAGATCTGCGCGCCGCAATAGGACTGGTACGTGGAGATGCCCATCTTGGACATCACCTTGTAGAGGCCCTTGCAGATCGCCTTGATGTAGCGCTTCTGCGATTCCTTCGCGTCGATCTCCGGCACCGAGCGCGAAAGATCCGCGAGCGTCGCGAGCGCGAGGTAGGGGTGGATCGCCTCCGCGCCGTAGCCCGCGAGCAGCGCGAACTGGTGCACCTCGCGCGCGGAGCCGGTCTCGACGACGAGGCCCGTCGACGTGCGCAGCCCCTTCTTCACCAGGTGCTCGTGCACGGCGGCGGTGGCGAGCAGCGCCGGGATCGGCAGCATATCCGGGCCGACGCTGCGATCGGACAGGATGATGATGTTGAAGCCCTGGTGGATCGCGTCCTCGGCGTGCGCGGCGAGGCTCGCGAGCGCGGCTTCCATCCCGTTGCCGCCCCACGCCGCCGGATAGCAGATGTCGAGCTCGATCGAGCGGAACGCGCCGCCGGAGAAGAGCTCGACGTGGCGCAGCTTCTCCATGTTCTCGGGCGTGAGCACCGGTTGCTGCACCTCGAGGCGCATCGGCGGCTCGTCGCCGGCATGCGGCTCGGCCGGGTCGTTCGCGTCGTAGGGCCGCGTGGGGGGATCCACGGCGAGCAGGTTGGGACGCGGGCCGATGAACGAGACGAGCGACATCACGAGCTCCTCGCGGATCGGATCGATCGGCGGGTTCGTCACCTGCGCGAAGAGCTGCTTGAAGTAGTTGTAGAACACCTTCGGGCGGTCGGACAGCACCGGCAGCGCCGCATCGTTGCCCATCGAGCCGACCGGCTCCTCGCCGTTCCTCGCCATCGGCGTCAGGATGATTCTCACGTCCTCCTGCGTGTAGCCGAAGGCCTGCTGGCGATCGAGCAGCGGCACCGCCGACGGCGCCGTCGGCGCGGGCTCCGGCATCTCCTCGAGCCGCAGGCGGCAGCGCGCGATCCAGTCGCGATACGGCTTCGCGGTGGCGAGGGTGCGCTTCAGCTCGTCGTCGTCGACGATGCGTCCCGCGTCCAGGTCGACGAGCAGCATCTTCCCCGGCTGCAGGCGCCACTTCTTGACGATCTTCGACTCGGCGATGTCGAGCACGCCGACTTCGGAGGCCATCACGACATAGTCGTCGTCGGTGACGACGAAGCGCGCGGGCCGCAGGCCGTTGCGGTCGAGCGTCGCGCCGATCTGGCGGCCGTTGGTGAACGCCATCGCCGCCGGGCCGTCCCACGGCTCCATCAGCGCCGCGTGATACTCGTAGAACGCGCGCCGATCCTCGTCCATCAGCGGGTTGCCGGCCCAGGCTTCCGGGATCATCAGCATCATCGCGTGCGCGAGCGGGTAGCCGCCCATCAGCAGCAGCTCGAGCGCGTTGTCGAACGAGGCCGAATCCGACTGGCCGTCGTAGATCAGCGGCCACAGCTTCGGCAGGTCGTCGCCGAGCACCTTCGACGCGATCGCGCCCTCGCGCGCGCGAATCCAGTTGAAGTTGCCGCGCAGCGTGTTGATCTCGCCGTTGTGGCAGACGAAGCGGAACGGGTGCGCGAGATCCCACGTCGGGAACGTGTTCGTCGAGAAGCGCTGATGCACCATCGCGAGCGCCGACACCATCGTCGGATCGGTCAGGTCGACGTAGTACTCGCCGACCTGGTGCGCGAGCAGCATCCCCTTGTAGACGAGCGTGCGCGTCGAGAACGACGGCACGTAGAACTCCTTGCCGTGGCGGAGCTGAAGCGACTGGATCGCGTGGCCGGCGGCCTTGCGGATCACGTACAGCTTGCGCTCGAGCGCGTCCTGGTCCATGTCGCGCGAGCCGCGCGCGACGAACACCTGCCGGATGACGGGCTCGACCTCCTTCGTGCGCCTCGAAAGCCCCGCGTTGCTCGTCGGCACGTCGCGCCAGCCGAGCAGCACCTGCCCCTCCGCCGAGATCGCGCGCTCGATCTCCTGCTCGCACGCCATCCGCGACGCCGGCTCCTTGGGCAGGAACACCATCCCCACCCCGTACTGGCCGATCGCGGGCAGTGTGATGCCGAGCCTGCCGCAGGCACGGCGGAAGAATGCGTCGGGCAACTGGATCAGGATGCCCGCGCCGTCGCCCTGCAGCGGATCGGCCCCGGTCGCCCCGCGATGCGTCAGGTTCTTCAGGATCGCGAGACCCTGGGCGATGATCTCGTGCGTCTTGCGCCCCTTGATGTGGGCGACGAAACCCAGGCCGCAGGCGTCGTGCTCGTGCGACGGGTGATAGAGCCCCTGCGCGGGGGGCGGATACGCGGTTGCGGACCAGTCGGACGGCTCTTCCACGCTGCACCTCGATCTGTCGGTCGGTCCCGCGGCGGCACGCGGGCGTCATGACTTTCGCCGAAATCCGGCGAAACCCGCCCATGTTACGCGGGATGCTGCATTGCGGCAAGAATCGCGCCGCGCAGCTCCCTCGGCGATCCGGCCTCTACGACCCGACGGCCCCGGCGCGTGCCGGGGTGGCGGCCGGGACTGCGGAACGGTCGTTGCTTGGCGCTGATTCCGGCGCTCACCGGATGCAACAATTCCGCGCGCCGGGCGAGGCTTTTCACCGGAAATGCTTGCGTCATGAATGCTGTTCCGCTTTAATCTGAGCAAAGTTTGCTAGATCGTTGTTGCTACGCCTGATTCGCAACCCGCGCAATCGCACCTTTAGGACAACATCATCAGGAATCCCATCATGTCCGGATACCGTCTGACCGCCTGGCTGCGCCCGCTCCTGACCCTGGTCGCCCTGGCCGGCGTGCTCTCGCTCGCCGCCTGCGGCGGCGGCAACGGCGCGCCCAACAACCCCTACAAGAGCGGCGGGGGTCCGCTGACGATCACGCCCCCGACCGCGACGACGTATGCGGGGACGCCGTTCACGTTCGCCATCACCGGCGGAACCCAGCCCTTTACGATCATCTCGAGCGACCAGGAGGCGCTGCCGGTCGTCGGCACGCTCGACGGCAACACGCTGGTCGTGATTCCGGGCAACGTCGGCACCGATACCAGCGTCACGCTGACGGTCCGCGACGGGCTGGGCGCAACGGTGTCCGCCGGCGTCACCGTGCGGCCGAACCTGCTGCTGCCGTCGTCGATCACGATCACCGGCAATCCGAACTGCGCGGCGTCGGGCGCGACGCTGTGCTCGGGGCAGGACGGCAGCGCGTCGGTCGTCATCACCGGTCCCGCCGGAGCGCCGCTCGCGGGGCGCGACATCCGGTTCGACGTCGTGCAGGGCAGCTTCTCGATCTCCAGCACGACGCCGGGCCAGCCCATCGTGCAGTCGCTGACCGTCGCGACCGACGTCAACGGGCTCGCGGCCGTGCGCCTGATAGTCCCGGCCACCGCGGCGACGCAGTTCGCGACGCTGCGCGCCACCGACGTCACGAGCGGCAGCAGCATCGTCGCGCAGTTCACGATCGCGCAGTTCGTCAACGGCAGCTCGGTGCTCACCGTCATTCCGACCGGCACGACCACGTTCACCGGGCCCGATACCGCGCACTGCAGCAGCGGCGCGAGCGCGACGTTCTACGTCTTCGGAGGCACGCCGCCCTACACGGTCGCGACCAACTTCCCGGGGGCGATCAGCATCTCCGGCGCGCCGGTGCAGAGGAGCGGCGACGGCTTCACGATCACGACGAACGGGACGTGCTTCACGGGCCTGACGTTCAAGATCGCCGACGCAACCGGGCGCGTGCTGACGACGCCGCCGACGGCAAGTAACGTCGTCGGCACGGCGGAGCCGCCGCCGCCGCCGATCGTACTGACGCCGGCGAGCATTCCTTCGTTGGGCACGATCGCCTGCGCGGCGGGAAGCCAGGTCGGACAGATCCTCGCAACCGGCGGCACCGGAACGTACGCCGTCGCGGTCGCGCCGCAGGGCACGGCCAGCGGCGGCCCGATCCAGGCCACCGTCAACGGCGGCACGATTGCGGTGTCGGTGGGGGCGAGCGACGCGCACGGCGATTTCGCGATCAACGTGTCCTCCGGATCGGCGGCGGTCAAGACGGCAACGATCCACTGCTCGTAATCCTGGGGCTCGAACGCGAAAACGGCGCCCGCGGGCGCCGTTTTCGTTCATACGCTGTCGGCGACGTCGCGCAGGCGTATCGCGTTGGTGCGGCAGATGTCCCGCAAGGAGTCGCTGAACACGCGACCCCCGTGTACGAGGATGCGCGAGCGCGCCGAGGTCACGCTCCGAGGCAACCGCGTCCCGGGCCCGTTGCACATAGGCGTCGGCAAGGGTCTTTGCCGTTGGATAGTGTTGCGAATGAAGCGACCAATCATCCGTCGCGCTCTCGGCACGGGTGGTCACCCGGCTTCGGTTGCGGGTCGGTCCGGCGGAGGCGCCTCAGCCGCGCGCCGGATTCGCGAGCGCCGACGCGACGAGCGCGTCGGCGACATCGGCACGGACGACCGCGTTGCCGAGCCGCTCGAGCAGCACGAAGCGCAACGTTCCCGCCTGGACCTTCTTGTCGCGCCCCATCAGGTCGAGCCAGCGGTCGGGCGCGATGCTCGGTGGCGCCGTCGGCAGGCCGGCGCCTGCGATCAGCTTCACGAGCCGCTGCGTCGCCGCGGGATCAAGCCCGCACGCGCGCTCGGACAGGCGCGCGGCGCACACCATGCCGGCCGCGACCGCCTCGCCGTGCAGCCATTCGCCGTAGCCTTGCGCGGCCTCGATCGCGTGGCCGAACGTGTGCCCGAAGTTGAGCAACGCGCGCTCGCCGGCCTCGCGCTCGTCCGCGACGACGATCTGCGCCTTGATCGCGCAACTGCGGTGGATCGCGTGTGTCAGCGCCGCGGCATCGCCGGACAGCAGGCCGGGGAGGTTCGCCTCGAGCCAGGAGAAGAAATCCGCATCGCGGATCGCGCCGTACTTGATCACCTCGGCGAGCCCGGCCCGCAATTCGCGCGGCGGCAGCGTCGCGAGCACGGCGGTGTCGATCAGCACGGCGCGCGGCTGCCAGAACGCGCCGATCATGTTCTTGCCGAGCGGGTGATTGATGCCGGTCTTGCCGCCGACCGACGAATCGACCTGCGCGAGCAGCGTCGTCGGCACCTGCACGAACGGCACGCCGCGCTGGTAGATCGCCGCGGCGAAGCCGGCGATGTCCCCGACGACGCCCCCGCCGAGCGCGACCAGCGTCGTCGAGCGCTCGGCGCGCAATTCGAGCAGCCGCGTGAGCAGGTCGTCGAGCGTCGCGGCGTTCTTGTGCGCTTCGCCGTCCGGAAGCAGCACGACGTCGACCTGCGTGCCGGTTGCGCGCAGCGCTCCCTTCAGCGGCGCCAGATGATGGGCGGCGACGACGGCGTTGGTGACGATCACGGCGCGCGCTCCGACGCTCGCCTCGAGCCATTCGCCGGCGCGCGCGAGCAATCCCGCGCCGATGTGAATCGGATAGGCGCGCGCACCCAGACCGACGTCGAGCGTGATCATCGGCGCTTGCCGTCCGCGGGGAGGGGATCGGGATCGGGATCCAAGGCGCACGGCTCGGTGTCGAGCCAGCGCACGAAGCGCATCACCGCGTCGCGATCCGACTCGATCACGTGGTCCGCCACCTCGCGATACAGCGGATCGCGCAACTGGTAGAGCTCGACCAGGCGGTTGCGCGGATCGGCCGCGTGCAGCATCGGGCGATTGCGGCTGCTGCGCAGC
>DASURV010000177.1:0-14016 GCA_036375455.1 Casimicrobiaceae bacterium
CCCCGACTGGCCCATGCCTTGCTTTCAGCCAAGCCGCCCGTTCGCGAGCAGTCGAGTCGTTGCGCCCGCCTGGCGGTTTGTCATGCACAACTTCACACCGACCGCACCGCAGTCCACCGGCTGGCGCCTGCTTCGCCTGATCTGGCCGTTCATCGCGATCGTCGTGCTGCTGCTCGCACTGGGCACGGCGAGCCTGCAGGTCATGCGCGGCGTGCGCGGCTACGTCAGCGCCGAAGGCGTGTGGTCGAATGCGCACAAGGCGGCGGTCGAGGCCCTCGAGCAGTACGCGCAGACGCGCAACGAGGATCACTTCGATCGCTATGTCGAGGAGGCCGCGGTGCTCGCCGGCGCGCGCGCGGCGCGCATCGAGCTCGACAAGCCGTTCCCCGATTTCGGCGCCGCGCGGCGCGCCCTGCTGCAGGCGCGCAACCATCCGGCCGACATCGTCGGCATGGTCGACCTGTTCCGGCGCTTTCGGCCGTTCGGCTTCATGGCCGAGGGCGTGCGGCTGTGGACCCGCGCCGACGAGCTGTTCACGCGCATCGACGCCGCGGCCCAGGCGATGCATGCCGCCGTGCGCGACAGCCGCGGCAACCCGCCCGACCTGCTGCCCTGGCTGGCCGAGATGCGCGCGGCCGATCGCGAGCTGACCTCGACCGAACGGGCGTTCTCGGCGACGTTCGCCGAGGCATCGCGGCAGGTCGAGCACGTGCTCGCGATCTTCACGCTGGCGATCGCGCTGGCGCTCGTCGTCGTCGCCGTGCTGCGCACGCAGCGCCTGATCCGCAAGGAAGACGCGTTCCACGCGGCGCTCCGCGCGAGCCAGCAGCGTTACGACTACGCGATCAGCGGCACCAACGACGGCATCTTCGACTGGAGCCTCGCGAGCCGCGAGCTCTACCTGTCGCCGCGCTTCGAGGAGCTGCTCGGCCATGCGCCGGGCACGCTGCGCGAGAGCGCGGGCTCGTTCCTGCGGCGCGTGCACCGCGGCGACCGCCGCCGCACGCTTGCGCTGCTGAAGCAGCACCTCGCGCGCGGCGATCCGTTCGACCTCGAGCTTCGGCTGCGGATGCGCGGCGGCGGCCATCGCTGGTTTCGCACCCGCGGCCGCTCGGTGCTCGGCGAGCGCGGCAAGCCGCAGCGGATGGCCGGCTCGCTCGCCGACATCTCGGATCGCAAGCGCGCAGAGGCGCAGATGCTCGAGCAGAAGGAACGGGCGCAGGTCACGCTGGCGTCGATCGCCGACGCGGTCATCACCGTCGACATGGCGGGCAGGGTCGAGTACATGAATCCGGTGGCCGAGCGGCTGACCGGATGGCGCGACGACGAGGCGCATGGCGTCGCGTTGCCGTCGATCTTCTCGGTGCTCGACGAGACGAGCGGCATCGACGTCCCGGATCCGGTGGCGCGCGCGATCCGCGACGGCACGACGATCCAGTCCGAAGGCAATCTCGTGTTGCGGCGGCGCCACGAAGACCCGATCGCCATCGACTACGCCGCGGCGCCGATCCGCGACAACGCACGCGACATCGTCGGCGTGGTCCTCGTGTTCCACGACATGAGCCGCGAGCGGCAGTACGCGACCCGCCTCGCGCACCTCGCGAGCCACGACGCGCTGACCGGATTGCTCAACCGGCGCGAATTCGAGCGCCGCGTCACGATGGCGCTCGTCGAGAACCAGTACGAGGCGCATCACCACGCCGTGCTCTATCTCGACCTCGACGAATTCAAGGTCGTCAACGACACCTGCGGCCACGCCGCCGGCGACGAGCTGCTGCGCCAGGTGAGCGCGCTGCTGCGGCCGCGGCTGCGCGAGGGCGATACGCTGGCGCGCCTCGGCGGCGACGAGTTCGGGGTGCTGCTCGAGCATTGCGCGCCCGGGCCGGCATCGGCGATCGCCGAGACGCTGCGCAAGACGATCGGCGACCTCCATTTCCAGTGGAACCAGCGCTCGTTCCGCATCGGCGCGAGCGTGGGCGTCGTCAACGTCGCCGGCGGCCCGCAGACGCTTGCCGGGGTGCTGTCGGCATCCGACGCGGCCTGCTACATGGCGAAGGAGAAGGGTCGCAACCGCGTGCAGGTGTACAGCCCGGAAAGCGACGAGGTGACGCTGCGCCAGGGCGAGATGGAATGGGTGAGCCGCATCCACCGCGCGCTCGCCGGCAATCAGTTCTGCCTCTACGCGCAGCCGGTGCGGGGCATGGGCGGCAACGAGGCGGCGGGTGCGTATACCGAGCTGCTGCTGCGGCTTCGCAACGAGGGCGGCGAGCTCGTTCCCCCGATGTCGTTCATCCCGGCCGCCGAGCGCTATCACGTGATGCCGGACATCGACCGCTGGGTGATCAGCACCGCCTTCGCGATGCTCGCGCGCCACCTCGGGGCCGGCGGCGCCGCCGCGCCGAGCGGCGTCTACGCAATCAACGTTTCGGGCGCGTCGATCGGCGACGAGGCGTTCCTCGATTTCGTGAAGGCGCAGTTCGTGCGCTACGGCGTCGCGCACGCCGGCGTGTGCTTCGAGATCACGGAGACGACCGCCGTCGCCTCGCTGTCCAAGGCGATCGAATTCATGACGACGCTGCGCGCGCTCGGGTGCCGCTTCGCCCTCGACGATTTCGGCGTCGGCGTGTCGTCGTTCACATACCTGAAGCACCTGCCCGTCGACTACCTGAAGATCGACGGAAGCTTCGTGAAGGACATGCTGCAGGATCCCGTCAGCCATGCGATGGTCGAGGCCGTCAATCGCATCGGGCACCTGATGGGCAAGAAGACGATCGCCGAGTCGGTCGAGAGCCGCGATGCGCTGAAGGCGCTGGCGGCGATCGGCGTCGATTACGCGCAGGGCTTCGCGATCGCCGCGCCGGCGCCGTTCGGCCCGGTGCGCGCGCTCCGCTCCGTCGCGAGACGCAAGGCCGCCGACGCGGCCTGAAAGACCGCGCAACCGCGCGCTCGCTCGGCCAACCGCGAGCGCGCGGCCATGACCGCCGCCTGCCCGGACCGGGGCCACGATGGCGCGCGCCCCGGGGCGGATATCTCGTCCGGCCGGCGGGTCCACCGGGAAGGCGACGCGACTTGACTCGAGCCAGATAATCCCAACTTATGACTTGGATCGAATAATTAAATTTGCATTATTCGACCCCATCGCCCACCATTCGATGCCTCGACAACGCTCATCGACAGGAGTACCGAAATGGCTGACAAGCTTCCCGTGCGCGAGGGCCAGCGCGTGCCCGACGTCTCGTTCCGCATCCGCCGCAACGGCGAGTGGGCGAGCGTCACCACCGACGACATCTTCGCGGGCAGGAACGTCGTCGTCTTCTCGCTGCCAGGCGCCTTCACGCCGACCTGCTCGTCGACCCATCTGCCGCGCTTCAACGAGCTCGCGCCGGCGTTCGCGGCGCAGGGCATCGACGCGATCGTCTGCATTTCCGTCAACGACCCGTTCGTGATGGAGGCGTGGGGCAAGGAGCAGGAAGCGGACAACGTGCTGCTGCTTCCCGACGGCAACGGCGAGTTCACCGAGCGGATGGGGATGCTCGTCGACAAGTCCGACCTGAATTTCGGCAAACGCTCGTGGCGCTATTCGATGCTGGTGCGCGACCGGACGATCGAGAAGATGTTCATCGAGCCGCAGGAGCCGGGCGACCCGTTCGAGGTATCCGATGCCGACACGATGCTCGACTACATCAACCCGAAG
The DNA here is from genome assembly GCA_036375455.1 of Casimicrobiaceae bacterium. GTDB lineage: Bacteria > Pseudomonadota > Gammaproteobacteria > Burkholderiales > Casimicrobiaceae > VBCG01. The sequence goes on from DASURV010000177.1 coordinate 3,695, forward strand.
GCTCGCAGACCCGACCAGGTGGCGATCCTGACGCGCGAGGGCTGCTCGTTCTGCGCCAGGGCCAGGCAGCGGCTGGCCGACGCCGGGTACGACTACGCCGAAGTCCCGCTGCCGCACGCGATCCGCACGAAGGCGGTCGGGGCGATCGCCGGGGCACAGACGGTCCCGCAGGTGTTCATCAACGGCCGCCTGATCGGCGGAACGGCGGAGCTGGAGGCGTTCCTGCGCAAAGCCGCGTAAGCTTCCCGCACGTCGTGCAGACTCCTGGAGGATCGGGATGCCGAAGATTCGAACCGAAGTCGCGGTGATCGGCGCGGGCACGGCGGGCCTCGCCGCGTATCGCGCCGCAAAGGCGGCCGGGCGCGCCGCCGTCCTGATCGAGGGCGGCGTGCATGGGACGACCTGCGCGCGCGTGGGCTGCATGCCCAGCAAGTTGCTGATCGCCCCCGCCGAGGCGGCGCACGCGGTCGAGCGCTTCGAGGGGTTCGGCCTGCGTCTCGCCGGCAGCGTCGCCGTCGACGGCGAGGCCGTCATGGCGCGCGTGCGCCGCGAGCGCGATCGCTTCGTCGGGTTCGTGCTGCAGGGTGTCGACGCGATCCCCCCCGCCGACAAGGTCGAGGGTCACGCGCGCTTCATCGACGACACGACGCTCGCCGTCGGCGATGCGACCGTCCACGCGCGCGCGATCGTCGTCGCCACCGGATCCTCGCCGGCCTACCCGTCGGCGTGGAACGACCTGGGTGGGCGTCTCGTCACCAACGAGTCGATCTTCGAGTGGACCGACCTGCCGCGCAGCGTGGCCGTCTTCGGCCCCGGCGTGATCGGGCTCGAGCTCGGGCAGGCGCTGCATCGCCTGGGCGTGCGGATCAAGCTGTTCGGCCGCGGCGGCGGCGTCGGGCCGCTCTCCGATCCGGAGCTCGTCGCCGAGGCGCGCCGCGCATTCGGCGCCGAGTTCTATCTCGACACCGATGCGCATGCGGAAGTCGCGCGCGACGCGGACCGCGTCGCCGTTCGTTATCGCACGCTCGAAGGCGACATGCGCACCGAGCATTTCGACTACCTGCTCGCGGCGACGGGCCGCCGGCCCAACGTGCGCGATCTCGGCCTCGAGCACACGAGCGTTGGGCGCAACGCCGATGGCGTGCCGCTGTTCGACCGCCAGACGATGCAATGCGGCGGCGCGCCGATCTTCATCGCAGGCGATGCGAACGCCGACGTGCCGGTGCTCCACGAGGCGGCGGACGAGGGCCGGATCGCCGGCGACAACGCGGCCCGCTTTCCCGACGTGCGCGCCGCGATGCGGCGCGCGCCCCTGTCGATCGTCTTCTCCGACCCGCAGATCGCGGTGGTCGGCGGCGGGGCTCGCGCCGCGCGCGAGACCCGCTTCGTCACGGGCGCCGTGTCGTTCGACGACCAGGGGCGTGCACGCGTGATGCAGCGCAATCGCGGCCGGCTGCACGTCTATGCCGAGGTCGGGACCGGACTGCTGCTCGGCGCGGAGATGATCGGTCCCGACGCGGAGCATATCGGCCACCTCCTGGCGTGGGCGCGGCAGCTCAACCTGACGATCGCCGAGATCCTCAAGCTGCCGTTCTACCACCCGGTCGTCGAGGAGGGCCTGCGGACCGCGCTGCGCGATGCGTACGCGAAGCTCGGCACCGCTGCGCGCGAGAAACGCGCCGCCTGAATCCGCGGCCGGGCGAGCGGGAGGCCGGTGCGATCGCCAGGCGTGTGCGGCACGCCCGTTCAGGGAATCGGGCCAAAGCCGGTCCATCCGCGCTCGCGCCACCGCCCGGCGCGTCGCTCGATGTCGACGGCACCGTGCTCGCGCATGATCTGCGCCGCGCGCTTGCTGCGGGCGGCGTCCGCGCGGACGGCGACGAGCGCGCCGCCGCGGCGCACCGATTCGGCGTCGCGCTCCGCGTCGGGTCTCGCCACGCCCATGTCGGTGAGCCCGCCGATCAGGCCGCCGGCCACGGCCCCGACCCCCGCGCCGCTCAGGAGCGCCACGATCGGGCCGGCCGCGATGACCGGACCTATGCCGGGAATCGCAAGGCCGATCAGGCTGGCCGCGAGGCCGGCGGCCCCGCCGACCACGCCGCCGGTGACCGCGCCCGCGGCGGTGGCGCTCGCGTCATCGGGGAGCGCCTCGCATCGCTGCGCCGGCAGGTCCGCGAGGCCGCCCCCATCGGTCGTCACCGGACCCTCGCCGAATGACGCATCGGCGGCCGCCGCCGCTTCGATCGCCGGATCCGGCCCCGCGATGCCCGTCGTCGCGCTCGACGTACCGGTTCCGCTGCCATACCCGCTCTGGATGCTGCTCGCGACGACGCTCACGTCACGCTCGCGGAACCCCTGGTCCATCAACTCGCGCGCCGCCCGCTTCGCCTCGTCGAAACCGTCGAATGAGCCCACCACCGTCTGCATGCACATCTCCGCGTCGAAAGGTCATTGGCGCGCCGCGATCGGCCGCCCGCCCCGGCGCCGGCGTCCGCAGAGCGGCTTCCTCTCCGGTGACGCGGCGCCGATGCCTCGTACTGTAGAAAGCCCCTCCCCGGTGCGACATCGGCGATGCCCGCGAATCGCTGTGGGTGCATTCCTACCGTCGCTGCCGGGCGAGGTGGCGCCTTTACAGCGCCCCGGCCGGGCCGGGACAATGCATGCAATTTTCCCGATGAAGGACGCGGCGATGAAGCGCCTGTTTCGCCTGCTCGCGGCGTGCGCGCTCGTCGGGGCGGCAGCGGTGTCCGTTGCGCAGGACTACCCGTCGCGCCCGGTGCGCGTGATCGTGCCGTTCTCGCCCGGCGGCGCCGTCGACGGACCGATGCGCCTGATCGCGCAGGAGCTGACGAAGCGGCTCGGACAGGCGGTCGTCGTCGAGAACAAGCCGGGCGCGGGCGCGACGATCGGCACCGATGTCGTCGCCAAGGCCGCGCCCGACGGCTACACGCTGCTGCTCGCCTCGCAGACGAACGCGATCAGCGCGACGCTGTACGCGAGGCTGCCGTTCGAGCCGATCGACGACTTCACGCCGATCGCGCTGATCGGACGCGAGCCGGGCGTCGTCGTCGTCAATCCGGCGGTGCCGGCAACGACGCTGCAGCAGTTCATCGCCTATGTGAAGGAGCGTCCCGGCCAGGTCGACTACGCGTCGTCGGGCAATGGCAGCGGCCAGCACCTGTTCGCCGCGCTGCTCGCCGCGAAGACCGGGATGAAGATGAACCACGTCCCGTACCGCGGGAGCGGCCAGGCGACGACCGATCTGCTCTCCGGCGTGGTCGCGATGGCAATCCCCGGGACCGCCGGCATGGTCGGGCATATCAAGGCGGGCAAGCTGCGGGCCCTGGCCGTCACCGGCGCCCATCGCTCGCCGCAGTTACCGGACGTGCCGACGGTGATGGAGTCCGGCGTGCCGGATTACGAGGCGTACGTCTGGATGGGATTGCTCGCGCCGAAGGGCACGGCGCCCGCGATCGTCGAGCGTCTCAACCGCGAAGTGCTCGGGGTCCTCGGCGAGGAGGAGGTGAAGCGCTACATGGCGAACGCCGGCATCGAGATCGTCGGCTCGACGCCCGCCGAGTTCGGCGCGTTCTTCCGCGCCGAGAAGGACCTCTGGGCGAAAGTGATCCGGGACACCGGCGCGCGGATCGATTGAGCATGACCCCCGACCACGCCCCTGCGGCAGCCGACGCGGTCGTGGGCGTCGAGCACTGGACGACGAAGGGCGGCGTGCGGCTGTTCCTGTGGGAGAAATACGTCTCGTCTCCGTCCGGCAAGCCGGTCGTGCTGTTCGTGCATGGCTCGTCGATGGCGTCGCAGCCGACGTTCGACCTCGTGGTGCCCGGCCGTCCCGACTCGTCGGCGATGGACTGGTTCGCGCGGCGCGGCTTCGCCTGCTGGAGCGTCGACATGGAGGGCTATGGGCGCTCCGACAAGAGCCGCGACATCCCGTGCGACGTCGCGAACGGCGCCGACGATCTCGCGGCCGCCACCGAGTACATGCACCGCGCCCGCGGCATCCGCAGCGTGATGGCGTACGGCATCTCCTCCGGCGCGCTGCGGGCGGCGCTCTTCGCGCAACGGCATCCCGACCGCGTGGCGCGGCTCGCGCTCGACGCGTTCGTCTGGACCGGCGAGGGGGCGCCGACGCTCGCAGAGCGCCGCCGGAGATTGCCCGAGTTCCTGGCACGCAACCGCCGGCCGATCGACCGCGCGTTCGTCCGCTCGATCTTCGCGCGCGATCACCCCGACTGCGCGGAGCCGCGCGTCGTCGATGCGTTCGCCGACGCGATCCTCGCCCTGGACGCTTCGATGCCGAACGGGACGTACGTCGACATGTGCTTGAACCTGCCGCTCGTCGATCCCGCGCTGATCACGATGCCCACGCTCATCATGCGCGGCCAGTACGACAGGATCGCCGCGTTCGACGATCTCGTCGAGTTCTTCAGGCGGCTGCCCAACCCCGACCGGCAGTTCTCGGTGATGCCCGGCATCTCGCATGCGAGCTTCCAGCAGAAGAACTACCTGATCGTCTACCACATCCTGCACGCGTTCTTCAGCCGGCCGGCCCCCGTCTATGTCGGATCCAGCGGCGCGGCGCGCGTGGAAGGAGGCGTTCCCGACGCGACGTGAGAGGTCCGTCCGGGCACGCGGCGGTCGGGATGGACTCGACGGCGCGGCGCAGGCACGGCATTCTCCGGTTTTCGCGGCGGCGCGCCGCCGCGCGATTGGCGAAGACGCCCGAGGGCGCTGCAGGGACCCGGGGCCCGCCCACGCGATGTCGTTGCGTGGGCAACATGGCGGGAACAGGCCCTGGTCGAGAGGTCCTTCAGGAGGGAAGCGTTGACCGATCAGCAGGAAATCCACGCGCCAGGCTCGCGCGACGGGTCGCATCGCGGCGAGCGCGCTGCGCAGCGACCTCGGGCAGGCGCGCCTCGCGTCCACGCGCTCCCCCCCGGTGACGGAGGGCCCGAATGTCCGGCCTGATCGACGTTCGGGACCTTTCGATCGAATTCGCAACCCGCGGCACGACAGTGCGCGCGGTCGATCGCGTGTCGTTCCGCATCGAGCCGGGGTCGACGCTGGCGCTCGTCGGGGAATCCGGCTCCGGCAAGTCGGTGACGGCGCAGGCGATGATGCGGATCCTGCCGCGCAATGCGACGATCACCTCCGGCGAGATCCTGTTCACGGCGCCCGGTTCCGGCAAGCCCGCGGTGGACATCGTGCGGCTCGCCCCCGACGGCAGGCGGGTGCGCCGCATCCGCGGGCGGCACATCTCGATGATCTTCCAGGAGCCGATGGTCTCGCTTTCCCCGCTGCACACGATCGGCGACCAGGTGAGCGAAGCGCTGTTCCTGCACCACCGCGTCGGGCGCAAGGAGGGGATGGCGCGCACCGAGGACATGCTGCAACGGGTCGGATTCCCCGATCCGTCGCGCGCGCTGCGGACCTATCCGTTCCAGCTTTCCGGCGGCCTGCGCCAGCGCGCGATGATCGCGATGGCCCTCGTCTGCCGGCCGTCGCTCCTGATCGCCGACGAGCCGACGACGGCGCTCGACGTCACGATCCAGGCGCAGATCCTCGCGCTGGTGAAGGAGCTGCAGGCGGAGCTTAGGATGGCGGTGCTGATCATCACCCACGACCTCGGCGTCGTCGCCAACGTGGCCGAGGAGGTCGTCGTCCTCTACGAGGGCCGCGTGATGGAGAAGGGGCCGGTGCGCGCGCTGTTCGAGCGTCCCGAGCACCCCTACCTGCGCGCGCTGCTGCGCGCCGTCCCGCACTTCGACATGAAGCCGGGAGAGCGGCTGGTGTCGGTGCGCACCGTCGACCACCAGGCGGGGCCGCTCGTGGAGAGCAAGGAGCCCTGGCCGGCCGACGCCGATCGCGGCCATCTGACGGTGCGCCACCTGGTCAAGACGTTCACCCAGCGGTCGACCGGCTTTCTCATCCGGCGCGAAGGGCCGAAGTTCCGGGCGGTCGACGACGTCACGCTGTCGATCCGGCGCGGCCAGTGCTTCGGCCTCGTCGGCGAAAGCGGCTGCGGCAAGACGACACTCTCCAAGGTCATCATGCGCGCGCTCGAGCCCGACGGCGGGGAGGTCCTGTACAACGATCGCGGGAAGACGATCGACGTCGTGCACGCACAGGGGGAGGAGCTGATGCGCTTCCGCCGCCGCGTGCAGTACATCTTCCAGGATCCCTTCGGCTCGCTCAGCCCGCGCATGACGGTGTTCGACATCCTGCGCGAGCCGCTCGTCATCCACGGGATCGGGGACGCCGACTACCGGGCGCAAATGGCGAAGGAGCTGATGCGGCTGGTGGGCCTCGATCCGCGCTACCTCAACCGCTACCCGCACAGCTTCTCCGGCGGGCAGCGGCCGCGCATCGGCATCGCGCGCGCGCTCGCGCTCAAGCCGGACCTGATCCTGTGCGACGAGCCGGTGTCGGCGCTCGACGTATCGATCCAGGCCCAGATCCTCAACCTGCTGAAGGACCTGCAGGAAGAGCTCGGGCTCACGTATCTTTTCATCTCGCACAACCTCGCCGTCGTCGACTATGTCGCCGACGAGATCGCGGTGATGTGCCGCGGACGCATCGTCGAGATCGCGCCGCGCGAGGCGCTGTTCCGTAACCCGATGCACCCGTATACGCTCGGCCTGCTCGCGGCGGTCCCCTATCCGGACCTCGAGCGCAAGCTCGACCTCGGCGCCGTGCTGGAAGGCGCGGCGCGCAGGCCCGAGGAATGGCGCGCGCCGTTCGCGTGGACTCCCGAGAGCGCCGGCGAGCTCGTCGACGTCGGCAACGGCAACGGCCATCGCGTGCGGATGCAGCAGCGCGCGCCACTCGCGGGCGCCGCGCCGGCGCCGGCGATGAGCGTCGAGTTGCACCCATGATCCGCCGCGGCGCACGACTCGTCACGGCACTCGCGCTCGCCGTGCTCGCGGCGTGGAACGCCCGTGCGGCCGAGGAGCCGCCGTTCCTCGCGGTCGATGTCGCGGCGGGCAAGCTGCCGCCGCTGGCGCAGCGCGTGCCGCGACCGCCGCTCGTCGTCGACGTCAAGCGTCCCGGCTGGTCCGAGGGCCGCTACGGCGGCGAGGTCAGGACGCTGATGGCCAAGGACCGCGACATCCGGATGATGGTCGTCTACGGCTACGCGCGCCTGGTCGGCTACGACGAGCAGCTTCGCCTCGAGCCCGACATCCTGGAGAGCATCGACAACGTCGACAACCGCATCTTCACGCTGCATCTGCGCGCCGGGCACAAATGGTCCGACGGCCAGCCGTTCACGGCTGCCGACTTCCGCTACTACTGGGACGACGTCGCGAACGACAAGGACCTCTCGCCGTTCGGGCTGCCGCGGGCGCTGCTCGTGCACGGCCACGGGCCGAGGTTCGAGGCGCTCGACGCGACGACGGTGCGCTACTCGTGGGACGAGCCCAATCCCCAGTTCCTGCCCGCGCTCGCCGGCCCGAGCCCGCTGTACATCTACCGCCCGGCGCACTACCTGCGGCAGTTCCACGCCCGCTACGTCGGCCTCGCGAAGGCCAACGAGCGCGCCGTGGCGGCCGGCTCCCGCAACTGGGCCGGCTACCACCAGAAGCTCGACGAGCAGTTCCGCTTCGACAATCCGAGCCTGCCCACGCTCGAGCCGTGGATCAACACGACGCCGCTGCCGACGACCCGCTTCGTCCTCGTGCGCAACCCCTACTTCCATCGCGTGGACGCGTCCGGGCGCCAGCTCCCCTACATCGACCGCGTCATCGTCAACATCACCGACGACAAGCTGATCCCGGCCCGCACCGGGGCGGGCAGCGTCGACCTCCAGGCACGCTACCTGCGCTTCGACAACTACACGTTCCTCAAGCAGGGCGAGGAGCGCAACGACTACCGCGTGTTCCTGTGGCAGAAGGCGATCGGCTCGCAGATCGCGCTCTATCCGAACCTCAACGCCGAGGACCCCGAGTGGCGCAAGCTGATGCGCGACGTGCGCTTCCGCCGCGCGCTCTCCCTCGGCATCAACCGCCACGAGGTGAACGAGGTCGTCTACTTCGGCCTCGGCAAGGAATCGGCCAACACGGTGCTGCCGCGCAGCCCGCTGTTCCGTCCGCAGTTCCGCACCGCGTGGGCGCAGTACGACGTGAAGCGCGCCAACGCGCTGCTCGACGAGATCGGTCTCACGCGCCGCGATGCCAGCGGGCTGCGCCTGCTGCCCGACGGGCGGCCGATGGAGCTCATCATCGACACCTCCGGCGAGAGCACCGAGGAGACCGACGTGCTCGAGCTGGTCCGCGATAGCTGGCGGCAGCTCGGCATCGCGATGTTCCCGCGCCCCTCGCAGCGCGAGGTGTTTCGCAAGCGCGTGTTCGCGGGCAAGTCGGTGATGTCGGTCTGGTCCGGCCTGAACAACGGCATCGCCACACCCGACATGAGCCCGGCGGAGCTCGCGCCGACGACGCAGGAGCAGCTCCAGTGGCCGATGTGGGGGCTGTACTACGAGCAGAACGGCAAGGGCGGGGAAGCGCCGACGCTGCCGAAGGTGCAGGAGCTGGTGCGGCTCAACGTGGCCTGGGGACGCTCCGCGAGCACCGCCGAGCGCGAGCGGATCTGGCTCGACATGCTCGCGATCCAAGCCGACCAGGTGTACACGATCGGCATCGTCACCGGGGCGCTGCAGCCGGTCGTCGTGCGCGACAGCCTGCACAACGTGCCGGCCGACGGCATCTATAGCTGGGATCCGGGCTCCTACTTCGGGATGTACCACCCCGACGCGTTCTGGCTCGACGGAGAGGCACGCTGATGCTGCAGTACGTGGTGAAGCGCGTGCTGATGATGATCCCGACGCTGATCGCGATCAGCGTCATCGTGTTCGCGATCATCCAGCTCCCGCCGGGCAACTACCTCGAGAGCTACATCGCCGAGCTGCAGGCGGCGGGCGAATCGGTCGACCAGCAGAAGGTCCAGTTCCTGCGCGAGTATTACGGCCTCGACAAGCCCCTCCACGAGCAGTACCTGCGCTGGGCGGGCGGCATGCTGAAGGGCGACTTCGGCTATTCGTTCGAATTCAACATGCCGGTGACGAAGGTGATCGGGGATCGCATGCTCCTGACGATCATCGTGTCGATGGTGACGATCCTGTTCACCTGGGCGGTCGCGTTCCCGATCGGCATCTACTCGGCGACGCACCAGTATAGCTGGAGCGACTACGGGCTCACGTTCCTCGGCTTCCTCGGCATCGCGATCCCGAACTTCATGCTGGCGCTGGTCATGATGTACGTCGCGAACGTCGTGTTCGGGACGACGATCGGCGGGCTGATGGCGCCCGAGTTCATCGGCAAGCCGTGGACCTGGGACAAGGTGAAGTCGGTGCTCGAGCATAGCTGGATCCCGGTCATCGTCATCGGCACGAGCGGCACGGCGGGGATGATCCGGCGCCTGCGGGCGAACCTCCTCGACGAGCTGCAGAAGCAGTACGTGGTCACCGCGCGCGCGAAGGGCCTGCCGCCGCGCAAGGTGCTGCGCAAGTATCCGCTGCGGATGGCGCTGAACTTCTTCATCTCCGACATCGGGAGCCTGCTGCCGCACATCATCTCCGGCGCCGAGATCACCGCCGTCGTGCTGTCGCTGCCGACGACGGGACCGATGCTGCTCAACGCGCTGAAGAGCCAGGACATGTATCTCGCGGGGTCGTTCCTGATGTTCCTCGCCGCGCTGATCGTCGTCGGCGTGCTGATCTCGGACCTCGCGCTGGTCGCGCTCGACCCGCGCATCCGCCTGCAGGGCGGCGTGGCGCGATGAGGCGGCGCCGATGAGCACGGTCGTCGCGCCGCCCCCGGACGAGGTCGAGCACTTCGTCTCGAGGGAGCCGTTCGACCCGGCGTCGGCGACGCGGCTGACGCCCGAGCAGGAGCGCTTCTATCTCGCGTCGCAATGGAAGCTGATGTGGTGGAAGTTCAAGCTCCACCGCGTCGCCGTCGTCTCGGGGATCGTGCTGCTCGCGATGTACGCGTCGACGCTCGTGAGCGAGATCCTCGCCCCCTACAACCTGCACACGCGCAACACCGACTTCATCTACGCGTCGCCGCAGCGCGTGCATTTCTTCCACCAGGGCAGCTTCGTCGGGCCCTTCGTGTACGAGCAGACGAAGACGCTCGACATGAGGAACCTGCGGCGCGTCTATACCGAGGAGCGCACGCAGCCGCATCCGCTGCGCTTCTTCTGCGCCGGCGATCCCTACCGGTTCTGGAACCTGGTCGACGCGTCGTTCCATCTCGTCTGCCCGGCGCAGGGCACCACGCTGTTCCTGCTCGGCACCGACCGGCTCG
>DASURV010000178.1:0-5582 GCA_036375455.1 Casimicrobiaceae bacterium
GCGACGACGACCGGCTTGCCTTCCCAGCGCATCTCGCCGGCGTCGGGCTTGACGACGCCGTAGACGATCTTCATCAGCGTGCTCTTCCCGGCGCCGTTCTCGCCGAGCACCGCGTGGATCTCGCCGGGCGCGACCGACAGCGAGACATCCTTGTTCGCGACGACGCTCGGATAGATCTTGGTGATGCCGCGCAATTCGATGCGCGGTATCGTGGGCGTTGCCGTTGGCATGTTGCGTCCTCCTGGTAGCGTCAGCGACGATGCTCGCCGCCGAGCGTGCCCTGCCGGAGCTCGACGCGCGCGACATTCGTCCCGGATCCTGCGCCGGCGAGCGCCAGGGCGCGCACCTGCAGAAGCTCCGCCGCCACGGCGACCGCGATCGTGGCCGGCTCCTTGCCGGGAATGCCCGCGACGCCGATCGGACACGTCATCGTCGCGAAAGCGGCGGGCGCGACGCCGCGCCGCTCGAGCCTGCGCTCGAACGCGCGGCGCTTCGTCGCCGATCCGATCAGGCCGAAGTACGCATGATCGGCGCGGCGCAGGATCCGCTCGGTGAGCGCTTCGTCGAGCGGGTGGCTGTGCGTCATCACCAGGAAGTACGCGCCGGCGGGCGCCGCGTCGACCTCCTCCTCCGGCGCATCGGTGCACACGACGGCGACGTTGGCGGGCATCTCGCGCGGGAACTCGCCGGCGCGCTCGTCGACCCAGGTGATCCGGCAGGGCAGGTCGGCGAGCGTGCGCACCAGCGCGCGGCCGACATGGCCGGCCCCGAACAGCACGATCGCGAAATCGTTCCCGCGCACCGGCTCGACGTAGAACGTGCGGCCCTCGATCGCGGCAAGGCGCGGCGCGCCGCCTTCCGCAAGCAGCGTGCGGGCGAGATCGTACGCGGGCCGCTCGTATGGCGGCGCGAGCGAGCCGGCGATCGCGTCGCGCGTGACGACGAGCTTGCCGTCGCCCGCCTCACCGTTCGTGGCCGTCACGACCACTGCATCCACACCGTTGCGGCGCGCGTCGGCCAGCGCGTCGAGCCACGCCACGCCCCCGGCGACGGGCTCGAACAGCAGGTTGACGAGCCCCCCGCAGCACTGGCCGAGGCTCGCACCGAGCGGAAAGCGGCGCACCGCGCCTTCGCGAGCTCCCGCTGCGAGTTGGTCGCGCGCAATCGCCATCGCCTTGTGCTCGAGGTGCCCGCCGCCGATCGTGCCGTGGACCGCGTCGCCGGTGACGATCATCTTCGTGCCGGCTTCGCGCGGCACCGAGCCCCGCGTGGATGCGATGGTGACGACGACCGCGGGTGTGCCGGCGTCGCGCAGTCCGAGCAACGTGTCCAGCCAATCGTTCATGGCGAGGTCACCCGTCGTGTCGAGGGTCCGATCAGGCCGGAAGCGCCGCCTTCGCGGCCGCCTTCGCCTTCGCATGCCGCGTCGCGAGCTCGTCGATCGACGCGAGGATCGCTTCGGCGGTCGCCGGCGAGTCGAGCCGCGGCGCGAGCGCGTAGTCGGCGGTCGAGGCGATCGCGTCGCGGATCGCGTGCAGCGTCGAGATCGCGAGCATCAGCGGCGGCTCGCCGACCGCCTTCGAGCGGAAGATCGAGTCTTCGGCATTGACGCCGGATTCGTAGATGCGCACGTTGAACTGCGGCGGCACGTCGCTCGCCACCGGGATCTTGTACGTCGACGGTGCGTGCGTCATCAGCCTGCCCTTGTCGTTCCACCACAGCTCTTCGGTCGTGAGCCAACCCATCCCCTGGATGAAGCCGCCCTCGATCTGTCCCATGTCGATCGCGGGATTGAGCGAGCGGCCGACGTCGTGCAGGATGTCGACGCGCAGCACGCGATTCTCGCCGGTCAGCGTGTCGATCGCCACCTCGGACACCGCCGCGCCGTAGCAGAAGTAGTAGAACGGCATCCCGCTCCACGTCTTGCGGTCGTAGCCGATCTTCGGCGTGCGGTAATAGCCGGTCGCCGACAGCGACACGCGGGCGAAGTAGGCGAGCTTCACCAGCTCGCCGAACGAGACGACCTGGTCGCCCACGTGCACGCGGTTGTCGCGGAACGCGATCGTCTCCGGCGCGACGCCGAAATGCGCGGCCGCGAAGGCGGCGAGCCGCTTCTTGAGCTTCTGCGCGGCGGCCTGCGCCGCCTTGCCGTTCATGTCGGAGCCCGAGGACGCGGCGGTGGCCGACGCGTTCGGCACCCGGGCGGTGTCCGAGGCCGTGATGCGGATGCGCTCGATGTCGATCGCGAGCTCCTCGGCGACGACCTGCGCCACCTTCGTGAACAGCCCCTGGCCCATCTCGGTGCCGCCGTGGTTCAGCATCACCGAGCCGTCGGTGTACACGTGCAGCAGGCATCCGGCCTGGTTCAGGTGCGTCGCCGTGAACGAGATGCCGAACTTCACCGGCGTGAGCGCGATGCCGCGCTTCACGAAGCGGCTCGTCGCGTTGAACGCGCGCAGCGCCTCGCGCCGCGCACGGTAGTCGGAGCCCTGCTCGAGGTCGGCGACGATGTCGTGGATCACGTTGTCGACGATCGTCTGCTGGTAGTGCGTGACGTTGCGCTCGTCGACGCCGTAGAAGTTCGTCTTGCGCACGTCGAGCGGATCCTTGCCGAGGTGGCGGGCGATGTCGTCGATCACCGCCTCGATGCCGAGCATCCCCTGCGGGCCGCCGAAGCCGCGGAACGCGGTGTTCGACACCGTGTTCGTCTTGCAGCGGAACGACAGGATGCTGACGTTCTCGAGGAAATAGCAGTTGTCGCTGTGGAGCATCGCGCGGTCGTTGATCGAGCCGGACAGGTCGGCCGAGTAGCCGCAGCGGCCGGCGAGGACGAAATCGACGCCGAGGATGCGCCCGTCGTCGTCGAAGCCGACCTCGTATTCGGTGACGAAGTCGTGCCGCTTGCCGGTGATCACCATGTCGTCGTCGCGGTCGACGCGAAGCTTCACCGGCCGCCGCGTCTTCACCGCGAGCACGGAGGCCACGCAGGCGAAGAGCCCCGGCTGGCTTTCCTTGCCGCCGAAGCCGCCGCCCATCCGCCGGCATTCGACGACCACGTCCTTCGCCGGGCAGTCGAGCGCGTGCGCGACCTGGTGCTGCACCTCACCCGGATGCTGCGTCGAGCTGTAGACGAGCATCGTCCCGTCTTCCTTCGGGACCGCGTAGGCGATCATCCCTTCGAGATAGAACTGCTCCTGCCCGCCGATGCGGGTCTTGCCCGCGAGCCGATGCGGGGCGGTAGCGATCGCCGCGCGCGGATTGCCGCGCACCAGGCGCTCGGTGGGCAGCACGAACGACTGGTCCTTCAGCGCCGCCTCGACGGTGAGGTTGGGCCTCAGGTCCTCGTACTCGATCACGCCGAGGCGCGCGGCGCGGCGCGCCTCCTCGACACTCTTCGCGGCGACGGCGAACAGCGACTGGCCGTGATACTGGACGAGCGCGGTCGCGAAGATCGGGTCGTCGGCGACGACAGGGCCGTAATCGTTCCTGCCGGGGATGTCCTTCGCGGTGATCACGGCGACCACGCCCGGCGCCGCGGCGACCTTCGACAGGTCGACCGACTTCAATCGCGCATGCGCGCGCTCGCTCAGGCCGAGCGCCGCGTGGAGCGTGCCGCGCACTTCCGGGATGTCGTCGACGTACAGCGCCTCGCCGCTTACGTGCAGGTGCGCGCTGTCGTGGGGGATCGCGGCGCCCACGCCGCCGTTGACGCGCTGGTTCATGGTGGTGCTCACGAGTGGACTGCGGCAGCCGGCTCGGCGCCGACGTCGAATACGCGGGTCGCCGCGTACTGACCCGTGGTCTCGACCCAGAAACGGTACAGGAGGTTCTTGGTCACGAGCCGCCGGTACGACGCGCTCGCGCGCATGTCGGTGAGCGGCGCGTAGTCGCGGTCGAGCTCCGCCATCGCGGCGCGCACCGTGTCCTCGTTCCAGGGCCGGCCGACGAGCGCGTGCTCGCAGGCGGGTGCGCGCTTCGGAATCGCGGCCACGCCGCCGTAGGCGATGCCCGCCGAGCGCACGACGCCGTCCTCGAGCGCGATCCGGTAGCCGCCGCACACGGCCGAGATGTCCTGGTCGAAGCGCTTCGAGATCTTGTACGAGCGCACGTGCGCCGCGGGATCCGGTCGCGGGATGCGAATGCGCTCGACGAACTCGCCCGCCTCGAGCGCCGTCTTCTGGTAGGCGACGTAGAACGCGTCGAGCGGAAGCTCGCGGGTGCGCGCGCCCTTGCGCAGCACGAGCGTCGTGTCGAGCGCCATCAGCACCGGCATCGAATCGCCGATCGGCGAGCCGTTTGCGATGTTGCCGCCGAGCGTGCCGGCGTTGCGGATCGGCGGCGAGGCGAAGCGTCGGCACAGCTCGTCGAGCTCGGGATAGTGGCGCACGAGCTCGGCGAAGGCGTCGGTCAGGCTCGCCGCGGCTCCGATCTCGACGTGCGTATCGGTCACCGCGATCCGCTGCAGCTCCGCGACGTTGCCGACGTAGATCACCTTGTCGAGATCGCGGTGCTGCTTGGTCACCCACAGCCCGACGTCGGTGCCGCCGGCGACGATCCGCGCGTCGGGATGCTCGGCGCGGATCTCGGCGAGGTCGGTGAGGCGCGCCGGTGCGAAGTACAGTCGATTGCCGTTCGAGAGCGCGAGCGTCTCGCGGCGCTCGATCGAGCGCAGCCGCTCGATCATGTCGCGCTCGCTGCGCGACGGCTGGCGGTCGCCGAGCGAGGAGAACGAGCAGTTCATCCAGTTCTCGTCCGACTTGCGCGTGCCGTCGCCGTAGTCGTACATCTTCGCCGCGGCGTCGACGATCGGCCGATAACCGGTGCAGCGGCAGAGGTTGCCCGCGATCGCGTCGTTCACCTCGGTGCGCGACGGCCGGCTCGCCGACTTGTAGAGCGCGAAGAGGCTCATCACGAAGCCCGGCGTGCAGAAGCCGCACTGCGAGCCGTGGCAGTCGACCATCGCCTGCTGCACCGGATGCAGCGCTCCGTCCGCGCGCCTCAGGCTCTCGACGGTGATGAGCTCCTTGCCGTCGAGCGTCGGCACGAACTGGATGCAGGCGTTTACCGCCCTGAAGCGCACGCCGGCGCCGTCGAGCTCGGCGAGGACGACCGTGCAGGCGCCGCAGTCGCCCTCGGCGCAGCCTTCCTTCGTGCCGGTGCGTCCCAGGTCCTCGCGCAGGAAGTTGAGGACCGTCCGCGTCGGGTCGACGTCGTCGAGCGCGATCACCTCGCCGTCGAGCACGAACCGCACGGTACCGGCCGTCGCCGGGGTCTTGCGCCTTGCCGCTGCCATCCCGGCCTCCTCGGTTGCTTCTGCGAGCGGACGGCAATGCTGCGCTTTTCACCGAATCGTGTCAACAGAAATTTTTGAAACTGTTGACATTGCGGCGCAGCAAAAAGACGGATCTGCCGCCACCGAGCGGAACGGCGGTAGGCGACGTCGACCGGACGCCGGCCGGCGACCCCCGGACGGCCGAGGCCCAGTGTTCGCGACAGCCGGCTGCTTCGCGAGACGTTTCCCACGGGCTGCCGGCGGCCCCTGGAGGGCCGGGGCTCACTTGCGGCTCGCCGGCCGCCCGGTC
>DASURV010000179.1:0-3031 GCA_036375455.1 Casimicrobiaceae bacterium
CCGAAGCCTCGTCACCGCCGATCCGCACGCGCTCGTTGAAGCGCAGCAGATGCGGCGACGTGTACTGGCCGACCCGGTATCCGGCGTGACGATAGATCGCATCGAGCATCGCGCACGTCGATCCCTTGCCGTTCGTTCCGCCGACGGTGATTACCGGGCAGCCGACGTCGATCGCCATCCTCGACGCAACACCTGCGACGCGGTCGAGCCCCATCTCGATCGCTTTCGGATGCAGCGTCTCGAAATACGCGAGCCAGCCGGCTAAGGATTCCGGATTTGCCAAGGATGCGTCCGGTTGCGCCGGGTCGGATGGCGTGGAGGAGCGTCAATGGTAGCGGATCGAGGAGAAAGACCTTGCCGGCGTACACATGTACATGTATCATTAAGCACATGTACATAGGGGCCTGTCTCCCATGCAAAAGGTGAAACTGACGGCGCTCCGCCGCGATCTTTTCAGGATCGTCGATGAGGTGCTCGAAACCGGAGTGCCCGTCGCGGTGGAACGGCACGGCAAGACGGTGCTGCTTACGCCACAGTCGCCGGCGCCGCGGCTCGCGCGGCTCAAGCGGCGCGAGCTGATCCGCGGCAATCCGGCAACGCTTCCCGACGCCAGGACCACCAGGTGGCGCGAACCGCGGAACCTGACTTAGTCCACCTCGACACGCACGTCGTCTGCTGGCTCTACGAGGGCCGGGTCGAGCTGCTCTCGGCACCGGCCCGGGCCGCGCTCGAACGCGGACGCCTCGCGGCTTCACCGATCGTCGATCTCGAGCTGCAGTTCCTCTACGAGATCGGCCGCATTCTCAAGGGATCCGTTGCGGTGCTGTCTGCGCTGGGACGGGATCTCGGGCTCCGGATTTCCGAGACGGGATTCGCGAGTGTCGTCGCAACCGCACGCGAATTGACATGGACGCGCGATCCCTTCGATCGACTGATCGTCGCTGAGGCCACGATATCGGGCGCCCTGCTCGTGTCGAAAGACCGGCTGATCCGCCGGCATTTCGCGGCTGCCGTCTGGTGATCGCGCGCAGCGGGTGGCGCTGCGCTACGCCGGGGTCGGCTGATGCGTCAGCATCGCGAGCAGCCGCGCGAGCTCGTCGCGCAGGGTGCGGCGGTCGACAATCATGTCGATCGCGCCCTTCTCGAGCAGGAACTCGGCACGCTGGAAGCCTTCGGGCAGCTTCTCGCGCACCGTCTGCTCGATCACGCGCGGCCCGGCGAATCCGATCAACGCACCGGGCTCCGCGAGCACGATGTCGGCGACGAATGCGAACGACGCCGACACACCGCCCATCGTCGGGTCGGTGAGAATCGATACGAACGGCAGGCGCTCACGCGTCAACTCCTGCAGCACCGCGGTCGTCTTCGCCATCTGGAACAGCGAATTGACGCCTTCCTGCATGCGTGCGCCGCCCGAGGCCGCAACGCACACGAACGGCAGCCGGTTCTCGTAGGCGACGCGCACGCCGCGCACGAAGCGCTCGCCGACCACCGAACCCATCGAGCCGCCCATGAAATCGAACTCGAAGGCCGCGAGCACGAGCGGAACGCTCTTGACGCTGCCCTGCATCACGACCAGCGCGTCGGTCTCGCCGGTTTCCTCGAGCGCCGCCTCGAGCCGCTCCGGATACTTCTTCGTGTCCTTGAACTTCAGGCTGTCGATGGGCACGACCTCGAGGCCGATCTCGAAGCGCCCTTCGGGATCGAGCAGCTGCTCGACGCGCTCGCGCGCGCCGACGCGCTCATGGAAGTTGCACTTCGGGCAGACGAGCAGGTTCTTCTCGAGATCCGTGCGGTAGAGCGTCGCTTCGCACGACGGGCACTTGATCCAGAGTCCCTCGGGAACGGGCGTCTTGCGCACGCCCGGCGTGCTTTTGATGCGCGGCGGAAGGAGCTTCTGGAGCCAGCTCATCGAATGCCCGGCGCGCTCACGTAGAGACAGCCTCTTCGCGCGCGTCGAGCGCGCTGCGGATGCCGGCGAGAAACGCGCCGGCGCGCCGCGCGGCGTCCGCGGGAGCACCCTGCTCGATCTCGTGGATGATCCGGCTGCCGATGACGACGGCGTCCGCATGCGCGGCGATCGCGCGAGCGCTTTGCGCATCGCGGATGCCGAAGCCGACGCCGACCGGGAGCGCGATGTGCCGGCGGATGTCGTCGAGCTTGCGCGACACTTCGCCGGCGTCGAGATGGCCGGCGCCGGTGACGCCCTTCAGCGAGACGTAATAGACGAACCCGGCAGCGAGCGCCGCGATGCGCTCGATCCGCGCGATCGGCGTCGTCGGCGCGATCAGGAAGATCGGCGCGATGTCGCGCGCGCGCAGCAGCGCCGCGAATTCCTGTGCCTCTTCCGGCGGGTAGTCGACGACGATGATTCCATCGACGCCCGCGTCGCGCGCCCGGCCGACGAATGCGTCGACGCCCATCGCCTCGATCGGATTGGCGTAACCCATCAGCACGATCGGCGTCACGGCATTGCGGCGACGGAACGCGGCGACGAAGTCGAGGACATTCGCAAGACCGACGCCCTGCGCGAGCGCTCGCTCGGAGGCGCGCTGAACCACCGGACCGTCGGCCATCGGATCGGAGAACGGCACGCCGAGCTCGATCACGTCGGCGCCGGCGTCGACCAGCGCATCGACGATGTCCGCCGTCGCAGCGAGCGACGGATCGCCGGCGGTCACGTACGGGATCAGCACCGTGCGCCCGGCGGCGCGCTGTCGCGCGAACGCGGCGTCAATGCGATTCACGTGATCCCCCCACGCTCGCTGCCCCCCGTGGGGGCGCAATTCGGCGCTTGGGACGGCCCTGCCCACCTCATGGCCGCTTCGCGCGCTCGGCCACCGTCGCCATGTCCTTGTCGCCGCGGCCGGAGAGATTGACGAGCAGGATTCGGTCGCGTGCGAGCGTCGGCGCGAGCTTCGTCGCGTAGGCGAGCGCGTGCGCCGATTCGAGCGCCGGAATGATGCCCTCGATGCGGCAGCATGCGTGAAAGGCCGCAAGCGCTTCGTCGTCGGTGATCGACACGTATTCG
>DASURV010000180.1:0-7132 GCA_036375455.1 Casimicrobiaceae bacterium
GCAGCGAGCTGCCGCCGCGCGATTTCGCTCGTCCAGCGCTCGTCCACGAGCGCGACCGGCAGCGCATGGCGTCGCTCGAGCTCTCCCGCGAACTCGCGCGCGCGCACCGTCATCGCATGCTCGGTGCCGTCGGCGTGCACCGGCAGTCCGACGACGAGCTGCGCAGGACGCCACTCGCCGACCAGCGCCGCGATCGCGGCGAAGCGCTGGATGGCGTCCGCAGCGTCGATCGTCTCCAGCGCATGCGCGGTTCGCATCAACGTATTGCCCACGGCGACGCCGACGCGCCGCGTGCCGAAATCGAACGCGAGCACCGTCGCGTCCGGCTCCTTGCGCACGCGCGCTTCACCCGTGGCCGGCGGTGTCGGAAAGCCGCGAGATGTCGATGCCGAGCAGGCGCACCGCGGCGGGCAGCCGGCGCTCCGCCGGCAGGTCGAACAGCACGTCGGGATCGGCCTCGACGGTGAGCCACGCGTTCTGGGCGAGCTCCTGCTCGAGCTGCCCCGCCGACCATCCGGCGTAGCCCAGCGAGACGAAGATGTCCTTCGGACCTTCCCCGCGACCGGCCGCCTCGAGCACGTCCTTCGACGTCGTGAGCCCGATCGCGTCGCTCACCGCCAGCGTCGACTGCCAGTTGCCGAGGGGCCGGTGGAGCACGAACCCGCGGTCGATCTGTACCGGCCCGCCAAAGTGCACCGGCGCCTCGCGCAGCCCGTGATCGACGAGCGGGATCTCGATCTGCTCGAACAGCGCGGAGAGCGTCATGTCGATCGGCTTGTTGACGACGATGCCGAGCGCTCCCTCGGGATTGTGCTCGCAGACGTACGTCAGCGAATTGGCGAAGTGAGGATCCGCCATCGCCGGCATCGCGATCAGGAAATGGTGCGTCAGGTTCATCGATTCGCCCACCGCGTCATTGTAATCTGCGGGTGATGGCGGCACAATCGAGCGCCCGTCGCCCGCGCGGGCTCCGCGGCTCGCGTCACCGCATGCGTTCCCGCCTCGCCTCGAGCGTCGTCGCCGTTCTGCTGCTCGTTTTCGACGCGGCGGCGGTCGACGCGCATCTGGTCGTCATGCACGGCTACGCGGACTACACGAGCGCGCTACTGTGGGTGCAGGCCGAGGCGCCGGGACCGATCCGCATCCGCTGGCGCGGCGAGCACGACGGCGTCGACCACGAGACGACGCTCGACGCGCGCGCCGCGAGCGACGACATCGTGCTCGCCCGGCTCACCGGACTCGCCCCCGGCGCGCGCGCGGCCTACACGGTCGACGGCGACGGCGAGCGCCGCGAGGGCGCGGTGCGCGCGCAACCGTACTGGACGCGCGGCGAGGACGCCCCCGACATCACGATCGCCATCGGCTCGTGCTTTTTCCTTGCCGCCGCGGAGCAGCCGTGGGGCGAGAGCACGTACGGCGGCGGGTACGAGATCTTCGACGCGATCGCGGCCAAGGCACCCGACCTGATGGTATGGCTCGGCGACAACCTCTACTTCCAGCCGCCGGACGAGCTCGACCCGGCGTCGATGGCGGCACGGTATCGGCGCCAGCGGGCGCTGCCGGCCCTGCAGCGCCTGCTCACCGCCGCGCCGCAGGTCGCGATCTGGGACGATCACGACTACGGACCCAACGACGCCGACATGTCGTACGTGCTGAAGGGCGAAGCGCTCGCGCTCTTCACGCGCTACTGGGCGAACCCGGGCTACGGGCTGCCGGATGCGCCCGGCATCTTCGGGCAGGCGCGTCTCGGCGACGTCGACCTCTTCCTGCTCGACGATCGGTGGTACCGGTCGGCGAACCGGATGCTCGACGCGCCCGGCAAGACGATGTTCGGAGCGCAGCAGCTCGCGTGGCTGCGCAACGCGCTCGTCCATTCGCACGCGCCGCTGAAGCTCGTCGTGAACGGCTCGCAGATGTGGAACCGCGTCAATCGCTTCGAGGGGCTCAACCACTATTCGTACGAGCAGAAGGCGTTCGCCGACTGGCTTCTCGTGCAGCGCGTCGACGGCGTGATCTTCGCGAGCGGCGATCGTCACTTTTCCGAGCTGCTGCGCATCGACCGCCCCGGCGCCTATCCGTTGTACGAGTTCACGTCGAGCCCGCTCACGTCGCGGCCGTGGGAGAAGCCGGAAGCCGCCGAGCGGACGAACGCCGACGTGGTCCCCGGAACGCTCGTCGGCAAGCGGCAGTTCGGGCTCATCCGGTTGACGGGTCCGGCCAAGACGCGCCGCATCGCGCTCGAGAGCTACGATCAGAAGGGCGTGCTGCTTTGGCGTTACGAGTTGCGCGCGCAGGACCTGCGCTTTCGGCGCCGCTGATGGGCCGATCCTGCGCATTCGCCGCGTCGCCGTCTGCGCTGCGCCACGGCAGCCACGCGGCCGCGCTCCCGGAATCGGCGTGCTGCAGCGCTTCGTAGACGGCGTCCTTGTCGGCCAGGTCGACGCGCGCGCGCATGGGCTTCGCAATCCATTCGGGCGTGGCCGGTTTCCTCGCCGCGCGTCGGCGCTCCTCGCGTTCGCTGCGTCGCTCGCCTGCGCGCAGCCGATCCAGCTCGACCCGTTCGCACAGGCGACGGACGGCGACCGCAGGTGTCCCGCGCAGCCGCCGCCGCTGCTCAGCGCGGAGGAGGCGCGGGTCGAGGCCCATGTCCGCGTCGAGCGCGGGCTGCGCTGCGCGATGGAAGGCAAGTGCGAGTCCGGCGGCGCCTACCGCCGCGACCCCGAGATCAACGCGCGCGTGCGCGACATGATCGCGTCCGATCCGCGCTTCGCGGCGACGTCCGTCTGGGTGACCACGTCGCGCAAATGGGTCACGCTGCAAGGCTGCGTTCGCGACGCCGCGCAGCGCAAGGCGCTCGTCGCGTTCGTCGCGCACGCGCCCGATGTCGAGCGCGTGTTCGACGAGCTGACGATCACGCGACGGACCGGGCGCCGATAGCCGGGCGCGCCCTCGGGCTCGCGACGGCTCGCGCCGGCGTCGCTACTTCGTCGCGACGCAATCGCCGACGCGCCTGCCGGCGAACGTCTGCGCCATCTCCATCGACTGGCCGCCCGAGGTGCTCGTCATGCGCATCCGGCCTTCGTAGCCGTTGCCGCCGAGCGTCATTTCGCCGGCGATGTCCATCGGCTCCGCGCCGGTGCACGCCATCTTGTACGTGAGCCTGCTGCCGACCCGCTTGCTCTCGAGCACGCGGCAGTTGTCGCGCCTGGGAATCAGGTCCTCGTCCTTGCGCTCCTTCGCGACGCAGACGCGGTTGACCTGCGCCGGCATCGCCATCGGCATGCCGGGCATTTCCATCTTCGTCGTGACCTCCCACAGATCGTCCTTCGCCTGCGCGAGGACGGACGGCGATGACGCGAACGTTGCCGCAACGGCCGCGGCGACGAGTCCAACCACCCTGTGACGCAACGACACGACGCGCATGACGAGCCCTCCCCTGGTTGTCCGCGGTTTCCGGTGCGACCGTCGATTCGCTACTCCTCCTCGTGGCGACGATGCTTCGCGTACTCGTTCGCGAGCTGGCTCTGCAGGTTCGGCGGCGCCTGCTCGTAATGCGACAGCGCCATCGTCCACGCGCCGTGGCCGCCGGTCATCGATTTGAGCCGCGCCGCGTAGCCGTCGAGCTCGGCGAGCGGCGCGAGGCCGTTGACGGCCAGCATCCCCGCCTGCATCGTTTGCGTGCCGGTCACCTGGCCGCGCCGCGACGACAGGTCGCCGGTGACGTCGCCCATGGTGGCCGCGGGGCAATTGATCTCGACGCCGACGATCGGCTCGAGCACGATCGGCCGCGCCTTGCCGATCGCGTCGAGGAACGCCTTGCGCCCCGCCGCGACGAACGCCACTTCCTTGGAGTCGACCGGATGGTACTTGCCGTCGTAGACGATGACGCGCACATCCTGCATCGGGAAGCCGGCGACGGGCCCGGCGGTGAGCACCTGCTCGACGCCCTTCTGCACGGCCGGGATCAGCGTATTGGGGATCGCACCGCCCTTCACCTGGTCGACGAACTCGAAGCCGGCGCCGCGCGGCAACGGCTCGACGCGCAGGTACACCTCGCCGAACTGCCCCGCGCCGCCGGTCTGCTTCTTGTGCCGATGGTGTCCCTCGGCCCTGGAGGTGACGGTCTCGCGATACGGCACGCGCGGCGGCTTCGTCTCCACCTCGAGCTTGAACTGGCTCGCCATGCGCTCGAACACCGATCGCAGGTGCAATTCACCCAGGCCGCGCAGCACCGTCTCGTTCACCGTCGGGTCGTGCGCGACGACGAGCGTCGGGTCCTCGGCGATCATCTTGTGCAGCACGTCGGAGATCCGCTGCTCGTCGCCGCGCCGTTTCGGCGTGATCGCGAAGCCGTGCATCGGCACCGGGAATTCCAGCGGACGCATGTGAATCTGGTCCTCGTCGTGCGAATCGTGCAGCACGCAGTCGAACACGATGTCGTCCACCTTCGCGACCGCGGCCAGGTCGCCGGGCACCGCCTGGTCGATCTCGACGTACTTGCCGCCCTGCAACATGAACAGATGGCCGACCTTGAACGGCTTGCGGCCGTCGCCGACATAGAGCTGGGTGTCGCGGGTCACCGTTCCCTGGTGCACGCGAAACACGCCCAGCTTGCCGACGAACGGATCCATGACGACCTTGAAGACGTGCGCGAGCACGTGCTGGCGCGGGTCGGGCGTCGAGCGGAATTCGACGGCGTTCGCGCCTTCGCCCCTGGTGAAGAGCGGCGGATTCCCCTCGGTCGGGTTGGGCGCGAGCTTGACGAGAATGTCGAGCAGCTCGGAGACGCCGGCGCCGGTGCGCGCGGAAACGAAGCAGACCGGCACGAGGTGGCCCTCGCGCAACGCCTTCTCGAACGGCGCGTGGAGCTGCTCGGGCGCAACTTCGCCCTGCTCGAGATACAGCGACATCAGGTCCTCGTCGACCTCGACGACCTGGTCGACGAGCGCGCGGTGTGCGTCGGCGACCGACGAGAAATCGGCGTCGCCTGCAGGATTGAAGAAGCAGTCGACGACGCGCCTGCCGCCCTCCGCGGGCAGGTTGATCGGCAGGCATTCCCTGCCGAACACGTCGCGGATCGCGTCGAGCACGCCCTGCAGGTCGACGTTCTCCGCGTCGATCCGGTTGACGACGACGAGCCGGCAAAGGTGCCGCGCCGCCGCCCATTCCATCATGCGATCGGCGATCATCTGCACGCCGGCGGTCGCGTTGACGACGATCGCGGCGGTCTCCACCGCATCGAGCGCGCCGATCGCCTGCCCGATGAAATCGGGGTATCCGGGCGTATCGACCATGTGGATGCGCATGCCGTCCGTCTCGAGATGCACGAGCGAAGCGCGCAGCGAATGCTGGTAGGTCTTCTCGAGCGGGTCGAAGTCGCTGACCGTCGTGCCGCGCTCGACGCTGCCCGCCGCCTGGATCGCTCCCGCCTTCGCGAGCAGGGCTTCGACGAGGGTCGTCTTCCCGGCACCCCCGTCGCCCACCCACGCTACGGTACGAATGTTCTCCGTCGCGAACTGCGCCATGGTTGTCTCCTCCATTCGAATGGGAGGAAATGTACCGCCGATGCGGGGCGCTGTCAGCCGGCGCGAAACTTCGCGTCCCGCGCAATGGGTGTTCGTCCTACGCCGGGCCGGGGCCGCGCGCCGACAGCCGCCCGCGCGCCGCCGTGCCAGCATCGATGGCGTGCCCGGATCGCCTGCAATGACGCACGGATTCTCGCGCTCCGCACGCAAGATCGCCCGCGACCCGCTGGGGTTCGCGGCGCAGGCGGTGCGGGCGTTCCGCGCGAACCAGGGTTTGCTGCTGGCCGGCGGCGTCGCGTATTACACGCTGCTGTCGCTCGTTCCGCTGCTGATCCTGCTCGTAATCATCCTCTCGCATGTCGTCGACGCGGAGCGCCTGATGGCGACGCTCGCGCGCTATCTCGAGATCGTCGTGCCCGGCCAGTCCGCGCCGCTCGTCGACGAGTTGCGCGCGTTCGTGTCGCACCGCGAGGTGATCGGCTGGACGCTCGCGGTAACGCTGCTGTTCTTCAGCTCGCTCGCGTTCTCGGTGCTCGAGAACGCGATGTCGGTGATCTTCTATCACCGCGTGCTCGCGACGCGGCGCCGCTTCCTCGTCTCCGCCCTGCTCCCTTACCTGTACATCCTGTTCCTGGGCGTGGGCCTGCTCGTCGTCACCGTGGTCGCCGGCGCGCTGCAATCGCTCGCGCTGACCAGGCTCGATCTCCTCGGCCGCGACTGGTCGCTCTCGGGCCTGTCGCGCGTGCTGCTGTATTGCATCGGCGTCGGCGGCGAGGTGCTGGTGCTCACGTCGATCTATCTCGTGATGCCCGTCGGCCGGCTCTCGTGGCGGCATGCGCTGATCGGCGGCGTGAGCGCGACGGTGCTGTGGGAAATCTCGCGCCACGTCCTCGTCTGGTATTTCGCGACGCTGTCGCAGGTGCGCACCGTCTACGGGTCGCTGACGACGGCGATCGTCGTGCTGCTGTCGCTCGAGATCGCGGCGATCGTCCTGCTGTTCGGCGCGCAGGTGATCGCCGAATACGAGCGGATCGAGTGGGAGCCGGTCGCGCGGCCGCCGCGGCCGATGCATACGGCCTAGCTGCAATGCCGGTTACACGAGGTCGGCCAGGGGCTAAGCCCTGTCCTCGACCAGCTCCCGCAGGCTGCGCAACAGCTCGTCTTCCTGGTACGGCTTGCCGAGAAAGCGGTCGACGCCGAGCTCGGCGGCGCGGTTGCGGTGCTTGTCCGCGGTGCGCGACGTGATCATGACGATCGGTATCACCGCCGTCTTCGGATCGCCCTTGATCGATTTCGCGAACTCGAAGCCGTCCATCCGCGGCATCTCGATGTCGAGCAGAATCGCATCGGGCGCGTAGTCGCCGAGCATCTTCAGCGCATCGACGCCGTCGCGCGCGGTGATCACCTCGAACCCTTCCCGGGCCAGCAGCCGCGTGGTGACCTTGCGCACGGTCAGCGAATCGTCGACGACCATCACCAGTCGTCGCGCCGCCGCCACGCCGGCCGCTGCGGCGTGGCCCGCGCTCCGCTCGTCCGCCGCCGGGTCGTAGCGGAGCACGCCCGTGCGCTGCGCGAGCTGGACCGGGTTGAGGATGAGCACGATCTCG
>DASURV010000181.1:0-32370 GCA_036375455.1 Casimicrobiaceae bacterium
CGAAGGCGCAGTTTCGCCACATCTACCTGCCGCTGCTCGCGCCCGGCCTCGCGATGTGCTTCTGCCTCGCGTTCGTCCAGGCGTTCTCGGTGTTTCCATCGGCCGTGCTGCTCGGCGCGCCGGCCGGTCCGACGCGCGTCATCTCGATTGCCGCGTACGAGGCGGCCTTCGAGCAATACGACTATTCGCTCGCCTCGGCCATCGCGATGATCATGGGCTTCGTGCAGCTCGTGATCGTCGCGATCGTGCTGTCGCTGCGCGGCGTGTTCTACAAGGGACCGGTCACCGGAGGGAAGGGTTGATGGCGAGCGTTGCGGGCGAGGCGGCCGCCGCGGGCGCAGCCGGTGCGCCGTACGGCGGCACGGCATGGAGCGAGCGGGCGTGGCGCGGCTTGCTGTGGGGCCTGATGACCCTCTTCGTCGTCAACATCGGGTTCATGATCGCCGCCGTCGCGACGAACTCGTTCGCGCGCCGCTGGCTCGGCACCTGGCTGCCGCAGGGCTGGACGACGACGTGGTATCTCGACGCGTGGAAGGAATTCCAGCTCGGCTCGGTGCTGTGGGTCACCGTCGAGGTCGTGTTCGCCGTCGTGTTCCTCGCGCTGCTGATCGGCGTTCCGGCGGCGTACACGCTCGCGCGGCGCAATTTCCCCGGCAAGCGCGCGCTGATGCTGCTGTTCCTGCTGCCGCTGATGGTGCCGCCGATCACGTACGGGATACCGCTCGCGACAGTGCTCTACAAGGCCGATCTGGGCGGCACGCTGTCCGGCGTCATTCTCGCCAACCTGATCCCGGCAGCTCCGTTCGTGATCCTCGTGATGACGCCGTTCATCGAGCAGATCGATCCGAATCTCGAGTCGGCCGCGCGCGTGTTCGGCGCGAACACGGCGCGGATGTTCGCGCACGTGCTCGTGCCGCTGCTCGCGCCGGGGATCCTGGCGGCGTCGCTGCTCGTGCTCGTGCGCACGATCGCGCTCTTCGAGCTGACGTTCCTCACGGCGGGGCCCGATTCGCAGACGCTGGTGGTCGCGCTCTATTACGCCGTGTTCGCCGCCGGCGTGCGCGCACCCCAGTCGGTCGACGCGATGGCGATGATCTACATGGCCGTCACCCTCGTCTGGCTGCTGATCGCGCTGCGGTTCGTCAATCCGACGCAGCTCGTGTCGCGCGTCAAGGAGCATCCGCAGGGGGCGGCGTGAGCCCCGAGACGCGAATCACGAGCGGCGCGCCGCGACCGCGAGGTGGAAGGCGCGCATGATGGAGCGCCTTTGCGCCGCGACGCTCGAGCGCCTGCCCGCGGACATCGCGCGGCCGGCGTACCGGATCGGGGACGTAGCGGTCGGCATCGTGCACGTCGGCATCGGCGCTTTCCACCGCGCGCACCAGGCGATCTACACCGACGCTGCGCTCGCGCACGCGCCCGGCCCGTGGGGCATCTGCGGCGTCAGCCTGCGCTCGCCCGAGGTCCGCGACCGCATGGCGCCGCAGGACGGCCTCTATACGTCGATCGAGAAGAGTCCCGGCGGCATTCGCCGGCGCGTCGTCGGCAGCGTGCGGGAAGTCCTGTTCCACGGCGACGAGCGCGATCGGGTATGGCGCTGCCTGACGGCGAGCCAGACGCGGATCGTGTCGCTGACGGTGACCGAGAAGGGCTACTGCCACGAGCCGGCGACGGGTCGCCTGAACGTTGCGCATCCCGACATCGCGCACGATCTGCGGGCGCTCGACGCGCCGCGCAGCGTCGTCGGTCTGCTCGCGGCGGCGCTCGCGGAGCGCCGGCGCACCCACGGCGCGCCGCTCACGGTACTCTGCTGCGACAACCTGCCGCAGAACGGCGCGCTCGTCCGCGGGCTCGTCGTGTCGTTCGCGAGCCTGCGGGACGCTGCGCTCGCCGACTGGATCGGCCGCGAGGTCGCGTTCCCGTCGACGATGGTCGACCGCATCGTGCCGGCGACCACGGCCGACGACATCGCGCAGAACGACGCCGCGCTCGGCCTGACCGACGCCGCGCCGGTCGTGCACGAGCCGTTCGTTCAGTGGGTGATCGAAGAGCGCTTCGCCGCGGGCAGGCCGGCGTGGGACGCGGCGGGTGCGACGTTCGTCGCGAACGTCGAGCCGTTCGAGTCGATGAAGCTGCGGCTCCTGAACGCCAGCCACTCGGCGTTCGCCTATCTCGGCTACCTCGCCGGTCACGAGTTCATCTACCAGGTCGCGGCGCAGCCCGACTTCGTCACCTACATGCGCCGCTTCACTGCCGAGGAAGTCTCGCCGGCCCTCGTGCGGCCGCCGGGCATCGACCTCGCCGCATATCGCGATGCGCTGGTGCGCCGTTTCGCGAACCCGGCGCTGCCGCATCGCACGCAGCAGATCGCGATGGACGGCTCGCAAAAGCTGCCGCAACGGATTCTCGCGACGATTAGCGACAACCTCGCGGCGAATCGCCCGGTGGAGCTCGCGACGCTCGCCGTGGCCGGCTGGATGCGCTACGTCTACGGCGAGGACGAGCAGGGAAGGCGCATCGACGTCTCCGACCCGCTCGCATCCACGTTGGCGTCCGTCGCGGCGGCGCATCGCGGCGACCCCGCCGGCTTCGCGCAGGGGCTGCTCGCACTGCGCGCGATCTTCGACAACGACCTGCACCACGAGCCGCGGTTCGCGGCGCCCGTCACGCGCTGGCTGACCGAGCTGTTCGCCGAGGGCGCCGCGAGGACCGTTGCGAGGGCTATCCGATGATTCCGCTCGAGCTTCATCCCGACCGAGTGTTTCCCGCCGATCCGGCGACGCGGCAGATCGCGCGCTCGCTCTACCAGACGGTGCGCGACCTGCCGATCGTGAGCCCGCACGGTCATACCGACCCGCAGTGGTACGCGGAGAACGCGCCGTTCCAGGATCCCTCGGCGCTCTTGATCGTGCCGGATCACTACGTGTTCCGGATGCTGTACAGCCAGGGCATCGAGCTCGATCGGCTCGGCGTGCCGCGCCGGGACGCGTCGCGTGCCGAGCCACCGTATGACGCGCGCGCGATCTGGCGCCTGTTCGCGCAGCACTACCCCCTGTTCCGCGGGACGCCGACGCGGTTGTGGCTCGACCACGCGTTCTGCACGGTGTTCGGCATCGGCGAACGGCTGACGGCGGAGAGCGCCGATCGGTATTTCGACCGCATCGATGAGTGCCTGCGCGAAGAGGCGTTTCGCCCGCGCGCGTTGTTCGAGCGCTTCGACATCGAGGTGATCGCCACCACGGAGTCGCCGCTCGATCCGCTGGCGCATCACCGCAAGATCCGCGAGAGCGGCTGGCGCGGACGCGTCGTGACGGCCTACCGGCCCGATCCGGTCGTCGATCCGCAGTTCGAAGGCTTCGCGGCCAACGTCGCGCGGCTCGGCGAGCTGACCGGCGAGGACACGGCGACGTGGCGCGGCTATCTCGCGGCGCATCGAGCGCGGCGCGCGTTCTTCCGCTCGATGGGCGCCACGTCGACCGATCACGGGCATCCGACGGCGCGCACGCTCGACCTCGACGCGAGCGAATGCCAGCGGTTGCTCGACCGCGCGCTGCGGGGCGGGATCGGCGACGACGACGCCGAGTCCTTCCGCGCGCAGATGCTGACCGAGATGGCGCGGATGAGCGTCGACGACGGCCTCGTGATGCAGATCCATCCCGGAAGCTTCCGCAACCACAACCCGGCGCTGTTCCGCGAGTTCGGCCGCGACAAGGGCGCGGACATCCCGCTGCGCACCGACTACGTCCATGCGCTGAAGCCGCTGCTCGACAACGTCGGCAACGAGCGGGCGCTGACGCTCATCCTGTTCACGCTCGACGAGACGACGTACGCGCGCGAGCTGGCGCCGCTCGCCGGTCACTATCCGGCGCTGCGGCTCGGCCCGCCGTGGTGGTTCCACGACAGCTTCCAGGGCATGCTGCGCTTCCTCGAGCAGACGATCGAGACGGCGGGTTTCGCGAACACGGTCGGCTTCAACGACGATACGCGCGCGTTCCTGTCGATTCCCGCGCGCCACGACGTCTGGCGCCGCGTCGTGTGCCGCTTCCTCGCGACGTGCGTCGTCGAGCATCGCCTCGGCGAGGACGAGGCGCGGGACCTCGCGCCAGCGCTGGCGCGCGATCTCGCGAAGGCGGCGTACCGGCTCTGACGTGTTGCCGCCGCGTGGGCGGCGACGGGGCCCGCGCCGCCGCGCGCAGTGTCGGCGGGCGCGTGACGGGAATATGATGGCGGGGATGAACACGAGCGGCGCGATTGCGGTTGGATCGCGCGGCGGGCCCGGATCGGGCGGAACGGAGAGCGCTGATGAGCACACCGAAGGACTTGGCGGCGCTGGTGGGCCGCGTGCTGTTCGCATTGATGTTCGTGATCTCGGGCTGGGGCAAGATCACGGGTTTCGGCGGCACCGTCGGCTATATCGCGAGCGCGGGATTGCCGCTGCCCCAGGTGCTCGCCGTCATCGCGATCATCATCGAGCTCGGCAGCGGAATCGCAGTGATCCTCGGCTGGAAGACGCGCTGGGCGGCGCTGCTGATGATCGTGTTCCTGATCGTCATCACGCCGATCTTCCATGCGTTCTGGGCGGTGCCGCCCGACCAGGCGATGATGCAGAGCATCAACTTCCAGAAGAACATCTCGATTCTCGGCGGCGCGTTGCTGCTGCTTGCGTTCGGGCCGGGGCGCTACAGCGTCGACAAGGGCTGAGGCGACGCCCCGCGGCGCCCGGCGGGCGTCATTCCCGATTGCGCGAGTCGAGCCAGATGGTCACGGGGCCGTCGTTGGTCAGCGTGACCTGCATCGTCGCGCCGAACGCGCCGCAGGGCACCGGCTTGCCGAGCCGCTGCGCGAGCGCGCTCACGAGCGCTTCGAACTGCGGCTGCGCGATCTGCGGCGGCGCGGCGCCGGACCACGACGGCCGGTTGCCCTTGCGCGTCGACGCGAAGAGGGTGAATTGCGAGACGGCGAGCAAATCGCCGCCGACGTCGCGAACCGACCGGTTCATCACGCCCTGCTCGTCGTCGAAGATGCGCAGGTCGACGAGCTTGCGCACGAGCCAGTCGCGATCGGCGGGCGTATCGTCGGCCGCGATCCCGGCGAGCAGCAGCAGGCCCGGGCCGATCGCGCCGACGACGGCGCCGTCGACGACGACGCGTGCGTCGAGAACGCGCTGCACGAGAGCCCGCATCGGCGCGGCCCGGCGCTGCGCCTACGCCGTGACGCGCGGGTCGCGCGCCGGCGGGGGCGTCACGGCGTTCTGACGACCTTGCGCTCGACTTCGACGAGCCGTCCCAGCTCGAACGTCAGCGTCGTGATCGTCTGCGGATCCTCGGGGGCGGGCAGGTAGGTCCAGCGCACGATCTTGCGGCCGCTGCCGGTGGAGACGT
The DNA here is from genome assembly GCA_036375455.1 of Casimicrobiaceae bacterium. Classification (GTDB taxonomy): domain Bacteria; phylum Pseudomonadota; class Gammaproteobacteria; order Burkholderiales; family Casimicrobiaceae; genus VBCG01. Next base: position 5,382 of record DASURV010000181.1, read on the forward strand.
CGGGCCGGCCGATGCGGGCGACGACCTCGCCCTCGCCGATGCCGGGAAGGAGGAACTTGCGCTCGGCCGGGTTGCCCTGGCGCTCGCCCTTGCGCGGCTTGCGCTCCGTCCCGGAACGCGTCGGCCCCGCCGGCGGATCCCCGACCTGCGCATCGGGTCCCGGAACGAGACGAAACGGGATCACGGACAGCGGTGCCGGATCCCGCTCGAAATCGCGCAATTCCATGCCGGGCGGGCAGGGGTCTTCCTGATAGGTGACCGAGCCGTCGTCGCGTGCACACTTGTACAACCCGGCGAGGGCGGGGGACGCTGCGGCGAGGACGAGCATGCACGCGAGAGCCCCGGCGGTGCCGGCAAGGCTGCGGGCGAAACGGGTCGTCCCCATCGTGGCGTTACGATAACGCTTTCCGGGCGTTTCCCGCACTAGGTCTTTCGATGGATTTCCGCGCCAGGCTGGCGGCACGGGTCGCCGAGATCGCGCCCTTCCACGTGATGGAGGTGCAGACGGCCGCGCGCGCGCTCGAGGGGGCCGGCCGCACCGTCGTGCACATGGAAATCGGCGAGCCCGATTTTCCGACGCCGCAGCCGGTGCTCGACGCGGCGCAGCGTGCGATTGCCGGCGGCAACATCTACTACACGTCCGCGCTGGGCCTGCCGGAGCTGCGCGAGGCCATCGCGCGCCATTACGCGGAGCGCTACCGCGTCACCGTCGCGCCCGAGCGGGTGATCGTCACGGCCGGGTCGTCGGCCGCGCTGCTTCTGGTCATGGCGCTGCTGGTCAACCGCGACGAGCGCATCCTCCTCGCCGACCCCGGCTACCCCTGCAACCGGCACTTCGTCCGCGTGCTGGAAGGCGAACCCGTGGGGATACCGGTCGGCGCCGACACGCGCTACCAGCTCACCGCGGAGCTCCTCGAGCGCAACTGGTCGGCGGCGACCCGCGGCGTGCTGATCGCGTCACCGTCGAACCCGACCGGCACGACGGTGCCGCACGAGGAGATGCGGCGCATCGCGTCGGTCGTCGAGCGCCTGGGCGGGCGGCTGATCGTCGACGAGATCTATCTCGGCCTGACGTATGGCGAGGCGCCGCGCAGCGTGCTCGAGCTCGCCGGCGACGCGTTCGTCATTTCGAGCTTCTCGAAGTACTTCAACATGACCGGGTGGCGCCTCGGCTGGATCGTCGCGCCGGAGCGGCACGTGCGCGACCTTGAAAAGCTCGCGCAAAACCTCTACATTTCGCCCGCTACGCCGTCGCAACGCGCGGCGCTCGCCTGCTTCGAACCGGCGACCGTTGAAATCGTCGAGCAAAGGCGCCGTGCCTTCGAATCCCGGCGCGACTTCCTCGTCCCTGCGCTGCGCGCGCTGGGATTCGGCGTGCCGGTCATGCCGACCGGCGGGTTCTTCGTCTATGCCGACTGCTCGCGGTTCACCGACGACAGCGAGCGCTTCTGTCGCGAGGTTCTCGAAGGCGCCGGCGTTGCGTTCACGCCCGGCATCGACTTCGGCATCCATCGCGCGCGGCAGCACGTTCGTCTGGCGTACACGATCGACCGGCGCAAGCTCGAAGAGGGCGTAGCCCGGTTGCAGCATTACCTGACTCGAGAACGACCGTGACATTCGACGTGAACCCCGTGCGGCGGTTTGGGCAGGCGCCGTGGCGCCGCGGATCGTCGTCAACCGACGCCCCGCGGCGGACTTGGCGCCGGCGCTGGCCGATCGTGCTCGCCATGCCGATCGGCGCGATCGCCGCGGCGGCATGCGCGACCTTCGAGACGGTCGACTACTACTGGCAGGGCGCTGCGGGCCAGTTCGAGCTGCTCTCGCGCGCGCAACCGATTCCGGACGTGATCGGCAGGAGCGACTCCGCGCTTGCCGCGCGGCTGAAGCGCGTCCGCGAGATCCGCGAGTTCGCGAGCCGCGAGCTCGGGCTTCCCGACAACGGCAGCTACACGCGCTACACCGACCTCGGGCGGCCGTTCGTCTCGTGGAACGTGTTCGCGACGCCCGAGCTGTCGCTGACGCCGCGGCAATGGTGCTTTCCGATCGCCGGCTGCGTCAATTACCGGGGCTACTTCCGCGAAGCCGCCGCACGCGGCGAATCGGCGCGCCTCAAGGCGGCCGGCGACGACGTCTACGTCGGCGGCGTTCCCGCCTATTCAACGCTCGGGTGGTTCGACGATCCGGTGCTGTCGTCGTTCGTGAGCTGGCCCGAGACGGAGGTCGCGCGGCTCATCTTCCACGAGCTCGCGCATCAACTGATCTACGTGAAGAACGACTCGACGTTCAACGAGTCGTTCGCGACTGCGGTCGAAGAGGCGGGGCTCGCGCGCTGGCTCGCGGCGCATCACGACACGCAGCTCGAGAAGCTCGCCGCGCGGGCGGACCGGATGCGCGGGATCTTCCGCGACCTCGTGCGCACGACGCGCGACAAGCTCGCCGAGATCTATGCGAGCAAGGCGAGCGACGAGGACAAGCGCCGCGCGAAGGGCGAGATCATCGCCGCGATGAAGACCGCGTACGAGGCCGCGAAGGCGGACGAGCCCGGGATGTCCGGCTACGATCGCTGGTTCGCGCAGCAGCCGAACAACGCGGCGCTCGCCGCCGTCGGGCTCTACACCGATCGGGTGCCGGCGTTCCGGGAGCTGCTGCACGAGGCGAACGGCGACCTGCCCGCGTTCTACGCGCGCGTGCGCGAGCTCGCGGCGCGACCGCAGCACGAGCGCGACGCACTGCTCGACGCGCTGGCGAGGCGTGCCCGTGCGGCGGCGATGTCGGCGGCCCGCGCCGGCACGCCAGGAGACTGATCCGGAAGGCCTTTGCTGCTATACTTATCAGCTTCCTTGCCTCACCCTCATGGCAGAAGGGGAGGCCGCTGGCGCCGCCCGGTTGCGGGCGCAGGGCGCCGTCACAACGACCGAAAGGAGTTTTCTGCTCATGCGTCACTATGAGATCGTGTTCATCGTGCACCCCGATCAGAGCGAGCAGGTGCCCGCGATGATCGAGCGGTACCGCACGATGGTCAGCGGCCCCGGCGGCCGGATTCACCGGCTGGAAGACTGGGGGCGGCGGCAGCTCGCCTATCCGATCCAGAAGGTCCACAAGGCGCACTACGTGCTGATGAACCTCGAGTGCGGTCGCGAGACGCTGACCGAGCTCGAGCATGCATTCAAGTTCAACGACGCGGTGCTGCGCCACCTGGTGGTCGCGATGAGCGAGGCGGTCGTCACGCCCTCGCCGATGATGAAGGAGGAGAAGGCGCGCTCGCTCACCGGCAAGGACGGCGAGCGTGGCGAGCGTTCGGAGCGCGCGCCGGACAAGCCGGCGCCGGAGGCGACGCCGCAGCCGGCCCCCGCGCAGGCCTGACCGGCCGGGCGGCGCGCCGCGGTGAACCGGCTGGCGCTCGACGCGGTCCTCGCGCAGCGCGAAGGCCTGCGACACACGCCGGCCGGCATACCGGCGGTCGAGTGCAGGCTCGACCACCGGTCGATGCAGCGCGAGGCGGGAGGCGAGCGCCGGGTCGAATGCGAGATGCATGCGGTGGCGTTCGGCGAAGTCGCGCTGGCGCTGTGCAGGCTCGGCCTCGGAACCCCGCTGCGCTGCGAAGGCTTCATCGCCCGCCGTTACCGTACCGGCACGAGCATCGCGCTGCACGTGACACGATTCGAGCAGATCGAAACGACGAAAGGACACTGACATGCCACGCCCGATGGGAAGAGGCAAGGGGAAGTTCAAGAAGGACGGCAAGCGCCGCGAGCGCGGCAACAACCTGTTCAAGCGCAAGAAGTTCTGCCGCTTCACGGCGGAGAACGTCAAGCAGATCGACTACAAGGACATCGACGTGCTGAAGGACTTCGTGCAGGAAAACGGCAAGATCATGCCGGCGCGGATCACGGGCACCAAGGCCCGCTACCAGCGCCAGCTCGGCACGGCGATCAAGCGCGCGCGCTTCCTCGCGCTGCTGTCGTACACCGACCTGCACTAGCGCGGGGCGAGCGAGCATGCAAGTCATTCTGCTGGAGAAGATCGCCAACGTCGGCAATCTCGGCGAGGTCGTCAAGGTGAAGGACGGGTACGCGCGCAATTTCCTGATTCCGCAGGGCAAGGCGAAGCGCGCCACGCCCGGGAACCTGCAGGCGATCGAGGCGCGCCGCGCCGAGCTCGAGAAGGCCGCCGGCGAGAAGCTCGTCACCGCTCAGGCGCTCGCCGAGAAGCTCGAGGGCGCGATGCTGCGCATCGCGCAGAAGGCGGGTGTCGACGGGCGGCTGTTCGGCTCGGTCACCAACGTCGATGTCGTGGCGGCGCTGAAGGCCCAGGACGTCGAGATCGAGAAGGCGATGGTGCGCATGCCGGCGGGGCCGCTCAAGCAGGTCGGCGAGCACGCGGTGTCGATCGCGCTGCACACCGACGTCACCGCACACATCACGATCAACGTCGTCGGCGAGACGGTTTCCGGCTGACGGCGGCCTGGCGCTCGCGCGTGTGATCGAGGGGCCGGTTCGGCCCCTTGTCTTATGTCGTGCGGAACGTCGAGAGAGGTAGAATCCACCGTTGCAAGCGGTATCCCGCCGTACAGTGCCCGACGATCTCCCGCTCGACCAGCTCAAGCTGCCTCCGCATTCGCTCGAAGCGGAGCAATCGGTGCTCGGCGGGCTGATGCTCGACAACGACGCCGCCGACAGGATCGGCGACGTCCTCGGCGCGGACGATTTCTACAGCGACGCGCACCGGATCGTCTATCGTCACATCACGCAGCTCATCGCCGAGGGCAAGCCGGCCGACGTCATCACCGTCTCCGAGGCGCTCGCGTCGACGCAGAAGCTCGATTACGTGGGCGGCCTCGCGTATCTCGGCGCGCTGGCGCAGAACGTGCCCACGGCCGCGAACATCCGGCATTACGCGAACATCGTTCGCGAGCGCTCGATCCTGCGCCAGCTCGCCGCCACCGCGGCCGACATCGCGGAATCGGCGTTCAATCCGCTCGGCCGCAGCGCGAAGATGGTTCTCGACGAGGCCGAGGCGAAGGTGCTGCACATCGCCGAGCAGGGCGCGCGCGGCGCGCAGAATTTCCAGGTGATCGGCAAGCTGCTCGCGGATGTCGTCGAGCGCATCGAGACGCTCTACAACCGCGACGATCCGTCCGACGTGACGGGCATTCCCACCGGATATGCCGACCTCGACCGGATGACGTCGGGCTTCCAGCCCGGCGACCTGATCGTCGTCGCCGGAAGGCCGTCGATGGGCAAGACGGCGCTTGCGCTCAACATCGGCGAGAACGTCGCGCTCAACGCGGGCCTGCCGGTCGCCGTGTTCTCGATGGAAATGGGCGCGGCGCAGCTCGCGCTGCGGATGATCGGCTCCGTCGGCAGGCTCGACCAGCACAAGCTTCGCACCGGGCGCCTCGGGCCCGAGGACTGGGACAAGCTGTCGACGGCGCTCGGACGCCTCAACGAGGCGCCGATCCTGATCGACGAGACGCCCGCGCTCAACGCGATCGAAGTTCGCTCGCGCGCGCGCCGGCTCATGAAGCAGTACGGCAAGCTCGGATTGGTGATCGTCGATTACCTGCAGCTCATGCAGGCGACCTCGCAGGGCGAGAATCGGGCGACCGAGATCTCCGAGATCTCGCGCTCGATGAAATCGCTCGCGAAGGAGCTCGGCGTGCCGGTCGTCGCGGTGTCGCAGCTCAACCGCTCGCTCGAGCAGCGGCCGAACAAGCGGCCGGTGATGTCGGATCTGCGTGAATGCGTGACCGGCGATACGCTGGTCAACCTCGCGGATGGCCGGCGCGTTGCGATCCGCGACCTCGTCGGACAGACGCCTGCAGTTATTGCAATCGATGCCGACCAGCGTCTCACGACCGCGCATTCGGAGTGCGTCTGGTCTCAGGGGGTGAAGCCGGTCTTCAAGATATCACTCGCCAGCGGCCGCACGATCCGCGCGACCGCGGAGCATCGCCTGCACGCGTACAACGGGTGGCAAAGGATCTCGGATCTGGTCGTCGGGGATCGGCTCGCACTGGCGCGAAAGCTGCCCGCGCCGACTGCGTGCATCGATTGGCCCGCTCATGCGGTCGCTCTGCTTGGTCAGTTGGTAGGGGACGGCAGCTACCTCAAGCACCAGCCGTTGCGTTACTGCACCGCATCCGAGGAAAACAGCACGCTGGTGCGGGATGCGGCGACCGCGATGGGTAGCCGAGTCACGCGCTATCCCGGCCGCGGCGCATGGCATCAGCTTGTAATTGCGGCGAACGGCGATCGCTGGCATCCCGCCGGCGTCGGCGGGTGGCTGAAGTCCCTGGGAATTTTCGGTCAGCGTTCGTTTGAGAAGCGTCTTCCTGCGGACGTCTTTCGTTTCGGCACGCGCCAGATCGGTCTTCTCCTCGCGCATCTTTGGGCGACCGACGGTTCCATTACGCTGCGCCGCCCGGGTAGCAAAGGCGCGCCCCGCGTGTATTTCAGCTCATGCAGCCCGGGTCTCGCCCACGACATCATGGCTTTGCTTCTCCGGCTGGGAATTGTCGGGCGCTTGCGCGCGACATTGCAGGCCGGCGCACGCCCCCTCTATACCGTTGACGTAAGCGGAGCGGAGCAGCAACGATGCTTTCTCGATGCGGTCGGGGCGTTCGGCCCGCGCGTCGCCCCTGCCGCTCGATTGCGCGAGCACCTGGACGCAGTCATCGGGAATACGAACACCGACACATTGCCCCGGGAATTGTTCTTCGAGGTCAGGGCCGCGATGGGCCGGAAAGGCTTTACGCACCGCGCCATGGCGGCGGCTCGAGGAACCTCGTATGGTGGAAATGCGCACTTCGGATTCGCCCCGAGTCGCCGGACACTAGGGTCGTACGCGGAGTTGCTCGAGGATCCTGTGCTCGCGCAATGGGCGCGGTCCGATCTGTACTGGGACCGCGTTGTCGACATCCAGCTCGCTGGCGAGGAAGAGGTTTTCGATCTGACGGTGCCCGGTCCGGCATGCTGGCTCGCGGACGGCATCGTCAGCCACAACTCGGGCGCGATCGAGCAGGACGCCGACGTGATCGTGTTCATCTACCGCGACGAGGTCTACAACCCCGAGACGCAGGACAAGGGCACGGCGGAGATCATCATCGGCAAGCAGCGCAACGGACCGATCGGCACGGTTCGGCTCACGTTCCTCGGCGAGTACACGCGCTTCGAGAGCTTCGCCTCCCCCGGCAGCTACTGATCGAGCAGGTCGGCATGGCGCATCTGTGGCAAACCCATCTCGGCCGCGACACCGCGTTCGACCCCACGTATCACACGAACCCGCGGGTCGAGATCATGAGCTTCCTCACCGAGCCCCCGGGGACGGTGCTCGACATCGGCTGTGGCGGCGGCGCCACCGGCCGGCTCGTCAAGGAGAAGTTCCCGGGGACGCGCGTGGTCGGCATCGAGATGAATCCGCACGCCGCCGCGCATGCGCGGCGCGTCCTCGACCACGTCGTATGCGCCGCGATCGACGACGTCGAGCCCGCGCGCGACCTGCCCGGCGAGACGATCGCCACAGTGCTGCTGCTCGACGTGCTCGAGCATCTCTACGATCCGTGGCGCGCCCTCGTACGGATCCGCGGCTGGCTCGCGCCCGGAACGCGAGTGATCGCGAGCGTTCCGAACATCCGCAACCTCGCCACGCTCAACGACCTTGCGGGCGGGCGATTCGACTACGAGCCGAACGGTGTGCTCGACATCACGCACGTGCGCTTCTTCACCCGCGGCACGTTGCAGGACCTGTTCCAGCAGACCGGCTACGACGTCGAGCGTCTCGAGCCGCTGACGCAGCCGCCCATCGTCGACCGGGTGATCGTCAACCGGCGCCCCGGCCGCCTCGACACGCGCACGCTGAGCATCCACTACCGCTCGTTCGAGGACCTCGAGGATCTGTACGCGCTGCAATACGTCGTCGACGCACGAAGCGGCGGCGCACCGGCGGGCGCGCGGCTCGACGATCGGAGATGACGGCCGCGGTCCAGCGCACGGTCTCGCGCAACGATCCCTGCCCGTGCGGCAGCGGCCGGCGCTACAAGGAGTGTCATGGCTCGCTGCGCGCCGGCGTACAGTCCGCGACGCCGGCCGCGGCTCCCCGCCGCGGCCAGTACCGTCCCTCCTCGGGGAGCGACTGGGCCGCGCTCGCCGAAGAGGATCGCGATCGCCTGGGTGCGGTGATGGAGCGCGCGCTCGCCGAGCAGGTCGCGCAGCGGCTGCGCGAGGCCGAGCGCCTGTACCGCGCGGTGCTCGAGGAGGCTCCGCGGACGCACGACGCGCTGCACATGCTCGGCGTGATCCGGCTCGGGCTGGGCGATTTCACCGACGCCGAGCGCCTCATCGAGCGCGCGATGGCGTTGCGGCCCGAGTACCCGGCGATCGCCAGCAACTGGTCGCTCGTGCAGCGCTCGATCGCGGCGCGCGATCGGCGCGGCATCGAGCTCGTCTGCGAGCATGCGCTGCCGTTGCTGTTCGAAACGCTGCGCATGGCCGGCCAGGGACGCGTCGAAACGGCGCGTCCCGGGGACCGCGCCGCGCCGCTGCACGTCGTCGGCCCCGCGCTCGACGTGGTCGGGCACGCGACATGGCTTGCGCGCCGCCTGCGGCGACTGCTCGGCGCGCTCGATCCGCAGGCGTGGAACGCCGCCGACGACGGGGCGGAGCGGGGTGCCTGGCGCTCTCTTGCCTCGCACCGGATCGATGCGCCGACCGGCCGCCATCCACGCGGTGGTCACGTCGTGCTCGCAGGCGTCGAGTGCGACACCGACGCGTGGTTGCGCGATCCGATCGATCGCGTGCTGGTCTTCGCGTCGCCCGCGTCGCCATCGACCTGTCTGGAGCGGTTGCGCCGCATCGCGGCGGATGGCGGGCGCTCGCTGACGCTGGTCTTCGATTCGCATGCCCGGGCGCGCCGCTTCGGGCCGCAGCCCCACGTGCTTCCGCCACCGATCGACATCGCGGAATTCGCAGCGGTCGCGGGCAACGGTCGCGCTCGCGACGCGCGGACGCTGCGCGTCGCGACGCTCGGCCAGGACCGGCGCCGCGTCGTCGTCGCGGACGACCACGAGCACCTGCGCACGGTGGCGGAGCACGCCGGCCGGCTTGCGATCCTCGATCCGGGGCCGCTGCGCTACCTGCTCGGTCCCGCGAGGCCGGTCGTGTGCGTTCCGCGCGACGGCCAGAGCCTTGCCGCATTTCTGGGCGACAACGATCTCTATCTGCACCGGGTACAACCCTGGTGGAGCGAGGAGCCGCGAACGCTCTTCGGCGCGATGCTGCTCGGCGTGCCGGTGCTGTGCCCGCGCGGTTCGATCTACGCCGAATACATCGACGATGGCGTCGATGGCTGGCTGTACGAGGACGAGGCAGCCGCGGCGGCGGTCGTCGATTCGCTGCGCGACGATCGCCGGGGCGTGGCCGCGGCCGGCGCGGCCGCGCGGGCGAAGGCGCTGCGGCTGTTCGAGCCGAACGCGCTCGCGAGCGCCTATGCGGAGCTCGTTTCCCGATGGGCGAGCGCGCGCTGATGGCACCCGGCGCCACGACGATCGTCGCGGACGAGCCGGTCCGCGCGATCGCGTTCTATCTGCCGCAGTTCCACCCGATTCCGGAGAACGATCGCTGGTGGGGACCCGGCTTCACCGAATGGACGAACGTGACGCGGGCGCGGCCGAGCTTCGTCGGGCATTATCAGCCGCACCTGCCCGCGGACATGGGGTTCTACGATCTGCGGGTCGCCGAGACGCGCGCCCGGCAGGCGGCGCTCGCGCGGGAGCACGCGATCCACGGCTTCTGCTATTACTACTACTGGTTCGCGGGCAGGCGTCTGCTCGAAACCCCGGTGGAGGCGATGCATGCATCGGGCGAGCCGGATTTTCCGTACTGCCTGTGCTGGGCGAACGAGAACTGGACGCGGCGCTGGGACGGCGCCGACCGCGAGATCCTGATCGCGCAGAGCCCGTCGCGCGCCGACGACGAGCGCCTGATCCGCGACCTGCTTCCGCACTTTCGCGACCCGCGCTACGTCCGCGTCGGCGGCAAGCCGCTATTCATCGTCTACCGGATCGGCGTCATGCCCGACGCCGCCAGGTCCGCCGAGCGGTGGCGCACGATCGCGCAGCAGGAAGGCATCGGCGAGCTGTACCTGTGCGCGGCGAAGACGTACGACACCGGTGACCCGACGTTCTACGGCTTCGATGCCGTCGTCGAGTTCCCGCCGCACGGGCTGCGCACCGTCCCGATGCACGACCAGCTCGAATTCCTCGATCCCGGATTCGCGGGCACGGTCGTCGATTACCGGCAGTTCGTCGTCGACTGCATCACGACGCGCGATCCGTCCTACATGCTGCATCGGACCGTCATGCCGGGGTGGGACAACACCGCTCGCCGGATGCATCAGGCGCTGGTGTTCGACCAGGCGAGCCCCGAGGTCTACGAGCTGTGGCTGCGCGAGGTCGTCCTGCGCGCGCGCGCGCGGCCCCCGGACGAGCGGCTCGTCTTCATCAACGCGTGGAACGAATGGGCCGAGGGTGCGCACCTCGAGCCCGACCGCCGATTCGGCCGCCAGTACCTGCAGGCGACGCGGCGGGCGCTGGCGCACGGCGAGTCACAAGCGGCCGCGTCCGAATCGGAGCTGATGCGCGCGTTGCGCGCCGCGTAGGAGCGCCGGTCGGGCAGCGGAGCCGCAGCGCCCGCAGGCGCCGCCCGCTGCTCAGTGCTGGAGCCAGTGCGTGATGTTCTTCCACGCGAACGACAGCGGATCCGAGCCCCAGAACAGCGTGCCGTCGTAGTAGTAGCCGTCGTAGCTCCGTCCGGCCATCAGCTCCGGGCTGCCCTCGTTCAGCGTATCGGCGAAGCGCTGCTCGGTCGTGCGCGGCGGCGCGGCGCGAAACTCCCGCTCGCGAACGCCTTCGACCTCGATGCGCTCGACGTGGACCGGGTAGCGCTCTGCGAGGTCCTTGTCCTGCGCGGCCCGCTTCTGCAGCGGCGCGGCGGAAAGCGGCGATTGCTTGCCCTCCGGAACTGGCTGCGCGATCGACCATCTGGGCGCAGCCTGCGCGCAGCACGCAACGGCGGCGAGCGCGACGGCGACCACGGCCGCCCTCGACGCGCGATACCGCAGCGGCGGGCGCGTTGGCACGGACATCGGCGGCATTTTACGCCGCCGGCCACCCCGATCAGAGCACGTCGGCCGCCTGGTCGGCGAGCCGCGAGCGCTCCCCGCGCTGCAGCGTGATGTGGCCCGAGTGCGACCAGCCCTTGAAGCGGTCGACGACGTAGGTGAGACCGGAGCTGCCTTCCGTCAGGTACGGCGTGTCGATCTGCGCGATGTTGCCGAGGCACACGACCTTCGTTCCCGGCCCGGCGCGCGTGATCAGCGTCTTCATCTGCTTCGGCGTGAGGTTCTGCGCCTCGTCGATGATCAGGTACTTGTTGATGAACGTGCGGCCGCGCATGAAGTTGAGGCTCTTCACCTTGATCCGCGAGCGGATGAGGTCGCGGGTGGCGGCGCGGCCCCAGTCGCCGCTCTCGTCGTCGGTCTTGTTCAGCACGTCGAGGTTGTCTTCCAGCGCTCCCATCCACGGGTTCATCTTCTCCTCCTCGGTGCCGGGGAGGAAGCCGATGTCCTCGCCGACCGGGACGGTGACGCGGGTCATGATGATCTCCGAGTACACCTTGAACTCGAGCGTCAGCATCAGCCCCGCGGCGAGCGTGAGCAGCGTCTTGCCGGTGCCCGCCTGCCCGAGCAGCGTGATGAAATCGATCTCGGGATTCATCAGCAGGTTCAGCGCGAAGTTCTGCTCGCGGTTGCGCGCGACGATGCCCCAGACGTTGTTCTTCTGGTGCGAGTAGTCCTTGAGCGTCGACAAGAGCGCGCTCTTGCCCTGGATCTCGCGGACGATCGCGTGGAACGGCGCCTCGCCGGATCGCTCCAGGTACAGGAACTCGTTGACGTGCAGCGACGGGACGAGCGGTCCGTTCAGCCGGTAATACGTGTGGCCTCCCTGCTGCCACGATTCCATGCCCTTGCCGTGGCGGTCCCAGAAATCCGCCGGCAGCTCGCGCACTCCCGAGTAGAGGAGCTCGGTGTCCTCGAGCACCTTGTCGTTGAAGTAATCCTCCGCGGCGAGGCCGAGCGCGCGCGCCTTGATCCGCATGTTGATGTCCTTCGACACCAGGATCACGCTGCGCTTCGGCGCGTGACGGGTGAGATGCATCACGACCGCGATGATCTGGTTGTCGGCGCGGCTGTTCGCGAGCGACGACGGAAGCGGCGTCGAGGTCGGCTCCGTCTGCAGGAACAGCCGGCCCGTCGCCGCGCCGCTCGACTTCGTGTCGAGCGGGATGCCGCTCGCGATCCCCTCCGTCCCGGGGCCGGCGTACACGGTCACCAGCTCGTCGAGAAATCGCGACGCCTGGCGCGCGTTGCGCGCCACCTCCGTCATGCCCTTCTTGTGCGCGTCGAGCTCCTCGAGCGTGAGGATCGGCAGGTAGATGTCGTGCTCCTCGAAGCGGAACAGGCACGTCGGGTCGTGCATCAGCACGTTCGTGTCCAGCACGAACAGCTTGGTGGCGGTGGGATGCGGCCCGGTGCGGGCCGGCTTGCGGGAGGGCAGCAGATGAAGGGTGGAGGGAGCGGGGCGCAGCTTGCGTTCGACCATGGGCCTCCTGAACACGTTCACGGCGGCGGCCCCCGGCCGTCGCTTGAGCGGCCCGTGGCGGCGACGCGGACTTCGCCCCTTCACGGGTCACGCGCCTAATGTAGGCTCGATCGGCGCGACATACAAGGGATTGCGGTACGCCGTCCGACGAACCTCACATTTTGTGGTGGAAACCGCACAGCGGTCGCCGAGCGAGGAGCGCTCCTCACGCCTCACAACGTTTGCACGAACTCGAGCACTTCCTGCGCGTGTCCCGGCACCTTGACGCCGCGCCATTCGCGCGCGAGCCTGCCTTCGCGATCGATGACGAACGTGCTGCGCTCGATGCCGCGCACCTTCTTCCCGTACCTGTTCTTCATCCTGATGACGCCGAACTGCGTGCACAACGACTCGTCGGCGTCGGACAGCAGCGGGAACGGGAATCCGAGCTTGTCCTTGAAATTCCCATGCGACTCGAGCGAGTCGCGCGAGACGCCGGCAACGACGGCGCCGGCCTTCGCGAACTGCGGATGGAGATCGCGGAACTGCATCCCCTCCGTCGTGCAGCCCGGCGTGTTGTCCTTCGGATAGAAGTACAGCACGACGGGGCGGCCCGCGTGATCGGAGAGGCGGAACGTCCCCTCGGTGGAGGGGGCTTCAAAATCCTTGACGCGCGGCATCGGCATCTCCCAGGAACTCGTCACCCTGCACCAGCAATGTACCGCTGCGGCCCTCGACCGGCGCAAGTCCCGCTTCGCAGCGCGGCAACGCGAGCGGCTCGACCGCGTCGCGCAGCGCCCGCACCGGGCCGAGCGACCAGCCCTGCGCCTTCCAGCCGGTCAGCAACTGCTCGAAGACGCCCGCGAGTCGCATGCCTTCGAGCTCGGCGTGCAGCGTGAACACGTGTCCGGCCGCCGCGGGCGCCTGTGTGCGCTCGAGCAGGTGCGCGGCGACGTTCTCCTCGGTGATCGCGCCGGTGCCGATCAGCTCGTCGAGCGTGGGAAGCGTCGTCGGGAATTGCGGGCAGCGGATCAGCTCGGCGCGCCAGACCGGCAGATGCGGATAGCTGCCCCGGCCGTCCGAGCAGTACTCGAACCCGAGCTGCTGCGTGAGCCGCAGCGCATGCACGTTCATCTGCCAGCCGGCCGCGCCGTGCGTCGGCGGCGGCTCGCCGAAGATCTCCGTGTAGCGGTCGCAGGCACGCTGCATTTCGCGGCGCGTCCACTCGGCGTCCGCCGTGGCGACGCCGTCCTGCCAGCGAATGTGGTCCCAGCAGTGGATGCCCGTCTCGTGGCCCTCGCCGCGGGCGCGCCGCATCACGCTCGCGGCGCGGTGCCCGATGTCGGGACCGGGCAGCACGGTGCCGTACAGCAGCGTGCGCACGCCGTAGTGGCGGGCGACCGACGTGCGGCGAACCTTGCCGAGAAATCCCTTGCGGAACACGCGCCGGATCGCGCGCCCCGTGTGATCGGGCCCGAGCGAGAAGAGGAACGTCGCGTGCACGCCATGCTTGCCGAGCAGCTCGAGCAGGCGCGGCACGCCTTCGCGGGTGCCACGCAGCGTGTCGACGTCGATCTTGAGGCCGAGCCTCACTTCGAGGGGCGAGGGGTGATAGGCGTGGGGCGAGGGGTGATAGGCGTGGGGCGAGGGAGCATCGCGGTGATACGCCGTGCCGTCGCCAACGCTTACTCCACCAGCGCCCGCGCATCGGCGACGTGGCCGCGGTACGCATCGAAGATGCGCCGCAGCGCCTCGTCCATGCCGACCTTCGGCTCCCAGTCGAGGTCGGCGCGCGTGTTGTCGATCTTCGGCACGCGGTTCTGCACGTCCTGGTAGCCGCTGCCGTAGTAGGCGTCGGCCGTCGTCTCGACGAGCGTCGCCGCGGCCGCGGTGTCCCGGTACTCCGGGTATTCGCTTGCGAGGGCGAGCATCATCTGCGCGAGCTCGCGCACCGCGTAGTTGTTCGCCGGATTGCCGATGTTGTAGATCCGGCCGCTCGCGACGCCGCCGCGGTTCTCGATGATCTTCATCAGCGCGGCGATGCCGTCGTCGATATAGGTGAACGCGCGCTTCTGCGTGCCGCCGTCGACGAGCCGGATCGGCTCGCCGCGCACGATGTGGCCGAGGAACTGCGTGATCACGCGCGAGCTGCCTTCCTTCGGCGTGTTGATCGAGTCGAGGCCGGCGCCGATCCAGTTGAACGGCCGGAACAGCGTGTAATCGAGCCCGTCCTGCTGGCCGTACGCATGGATCACGCGGTCCATCAACTGCTTCGCGCACGAGTAGATCCAGCGCGGCTTGTTGATCGGCCCGAGGACCAGGTCGGAGCGCTCGGGATCGAACTCGGCATCGGCGCACATGCCGTAGACCTCGGAGGTCGACGGAAAGACCAGCCGCTTGCGATGGCGCACCGCGGCGCGCACGATCGGCAGGTTCGCCTCGAAGTCGAGCTCGAACACCCGCAGCGGCTCGCGCACGTAGGTGGCCGGAGTCGCGATCGCGACGAGCGGGAGCAGCACGTCGCACTTCTTGACGTGGTACTCGATCCACTCGCGGTTGATCGTGATGTCACCCTCGAAGAAATGGAAGCGCCGCTCGCCGAGCAGGTCCGCGATCCGCTCGGTCTGCATGTCCATCCCGTAGATCTCCCAGTCGGTGGCGGCGATGATCCGCTGCGACAGGTGATGGCCGATGAAGCCGTTGACGCCGAGGATGAGGATGCGTTTCATGCCGCGGGAAGGAGGCTGGCAGGCGCGCGATTGTACCGTGCGCGCGTCAGGCGAGCGGCAGTGCCGAGTCGCCGAAGCGGCTTCGCAGCAGCGCGGGCGAAACGACGCGGCCCTCGATCTCGAGCGCGTCGATGCGCAGCGTTCCGCCGCCGCCGCAGCGCGCGACCAGGGCGCATTCGCCAGCGGCGCCGGTCGCCTGCGCCGCTTGCGCGCCATTGCGCACGATGTCGCGATGCACGGCGAGGATCGGGCTGCCCGGCGGCGCGCTCGGGTCGAGCACGCGCGTGCGCAGCA
Organism: Casimicrobiaceae bacterium; assembly: GCA_036375455.1. Classification (GTDB taxonomy): domain Bacteria; phylum Pseudomonadota; class Gammaproteobacteria; order Burkholderiales; family Casimicrobiaceae; genus VBCG01. The sequence continues at coordinate 21,042 of DASURV010000181.1, forward strand.
CCCGTGCCGGCAGCCCGGCGATCGACGTGAGCGCGCCGGGATAGGGCGGCGCGACCGCGCGGACGAGGTTGTGGATCTCGACCGCCGAGCGCCGCCAGTCGATGCGACCGTCCAGCGGCGTCCGGGCGCCGAAATACGAGCCGCGCGCAAGGTCGTTCGGCCGCCGCGGCGCGGTGCCCGCGACGAGCGCCGGCAGCACGGCGTCGAGGCAGATTTCGGCGGCGACGGTCACCTTGTCGAACACTTCGCGCGCGGTGTCGTCGGGAAGGATCGGCACCGCCTGCTGCGCGACGATGTCGCCGGCATCCGGCTTGTCGGCCATGTAATGCAGCGTCGCTCCCGTGTGCCGTTCGCCGTTCAGCACGGCCCAGTTGACCGGAGCGCGGCCGCGGTAACGGGGCAGCAGCGACCCGTGCAGGTTGAGCGCGCCGCGCGGCGCGAGCGCCAGCAGTGCCGGCTTCAGCATCTGGCGGCAATAGAAGCTGAACAGGAAGTCCGGCGCGAGCGCGGCGACGCGCGCGACGACGTCGGGGGCATTCACGTCGGGCGGCGCGATCCACGCGAGGCGCAGGTCGTCGGCGACGTCGGCGACGCGCTCGAACCAGCGAGTTTCGCCAGGATCGTCTTCGTGCGTGATCACCAGCGGCACCTCGACGCCGTGCGCGCGCAGCACGCGCAGGCATCTCGCGCCGACGTTGTGATAGGCGAATACGGCCGCGCGCGTCATCGGGATCGGTGCACCGGCATCTCGCGAACGGGAGCGCGCGGCATTCGCGACGGCGGCCTACCGCAGGACGCGCACGTGCTCCGCCGGCTGATGCGGCGCCTCGACGTCGTCGACGTCGCGCTCGAGCACGGCGCGGATCACGTAGCGGGGCCGCGCGCGGACCTGCTGATAGATGCGGCCGACGTATTCGCCGAGCAGCCCCACGCCGAACATGATGCAGCCGATCAGGAAGAAGGCGAGGATGTCGCGGTCCCAGAACGCCTTGATGCCTTCGATGAACCCGCCGATCACCGCGCGCTGCACGATGACGACCGCGTACAGGATCACCGACGTCAGCGCGACGATCATGCCGGCGACCGAGAAGAGCTGCAGCGGGACGAGCGAGAAGCCGGTCACGAGGTCGAAGTTGAGACGGATCAGCCGGTAGAGCGAATACTTGGACTCCCCGGCGGCGCGCTCCTCGTGCTGCACGTCGACCTCCGCCGGACGGTGGGCGAACGTGTAGGCGAGCGCGGGTATGAAGACACTCACCTCGCGCGCCGCCGCGACGGCGTCGACGATGTCGCGGCTGTACGCGCGCAGCATGCACCCCTGGTCGGTCATCCGGATGCGCGTGATCCGCTCGCGCAGGCGGTTCATCAGCCGCGAGGCGGCTCGCCGCCACCACGTGTCCTCGCGCTTGCGGCGCACGCCGCCGACGTAGTCGGCGCCCGCGTCCATCGCCGCCAGCAGCTTGCCGATCTCCTCGGGCGGGTTCTGGAGATCGGCGTCGAGCGTGACGATCCGCTCGCCGCGCACGCGCTCGAATCCGGCCAGGATCGCGAGATGCTGTCCATAGTTGGCGTTGAACAGGATGACGCGGGTCACGTCGGGACGCGCCGCGAACTGGTCCTTCAGCAGCGCCGCCGAGCGGTCGCGGCTGCCGTCGTTGACGAAGATCACCTCGTAGGCGAGGCCGAGTGCATCGAGCGCGGGGTAGAGGCGCGCGAACAGCGCCGGCAGACCGGCCTCCTCGTTGTAGACCGGGATGACGACCGACAGTCGCGGACTGTTGTGACCCCCCCACGCCTGCGGCTTCGCCGCTGCGCTGCCCCCCGCGGCGGCGGGATTCGCGTCCTCGCTGCGATAGTCCGTCATGCGCGGCCCCTGCGTGTCGGCCGCCGTCCACGCTCGCGGCCGCGCCCTTCGGGCCTCGGCTTCGCCCCGCTCGCGCGGACGACCCAGGGCGGCCCTTCGACGCTCATGGGGTTCCAGCTCGCTGCTCGGCGAGCACCTCCGCGCACGCGGCGCAGACGCGGTCGACGTCGTCGGGTGTCATCGCCGCGTGCAGGGGCAGCGTCACCGTGCAGTCGGCAATGCGCTCGGCATTGGGCAGGTCGCCGCGCCGGTAGCCGTAGCGCCGGCCGAGCGTGGAGAGGTGCAGCGCCTCGTACGACACGCCGGTCGCGATGCCTCGCGCGGCCAGCGCATCCCGAAATGCCTTCCGCGACACGCGCATCTCCCCGAGCGGCAGCAGGACGCAGAACATGTTCCACGTCTGCCCGTCGCCGTCGACCGGTCGCGGCGGCAGCAGGCACGCCGGCTCGGTCGCGAAGCGCTCGAAGTAGCGCTCGACGAGGCGCCGCCGCCGGGCGAGGAACTCCGGCAGCCGCTCGAGCTGGGCGATGCCGATGCGCGCGTTCACGTCGGGCAGGTTGAACTTTCCCCCGGTGACCGCGACGTCGCGCGTGCCGTCGGGCAGCCGCTCGATGCCGTGGAAGCGCAGCACCTCGATGCGCCGCGCCTCGTCCGCGTCGTTGCAGACGATCGCGCCGCCCTCGATCGTCGTCATGTTCTTGTTCGGGTGGAAGCTGAACGTGACGAAGTCCCCGAACGCTCCGACCGGGCGCCCGTGCGAGCGCGAGCCGAGGACGAGCGCCGCATCCTCGATGACGCGCAGGCCGCGCCGCCGCGCGAGCGCGTACAGCGCGTCCATGTCGACGAGCGAGCCCGGCCAATGCGTCGGCATGATCGCCTTCGTGCGGGGCCCGATGCGCGCCTCGACGGCGGCGAGATCGATGTTGCGCGTGACGAGTTCGCAATCGACGAACACCGGCGTCGCGCGCTGCCTCACGATCATGTTGAGCACCGTGAAGAAGCTCTGGCTGCAGGTGATCACCTCGTCGCCCGGCCCGATGCCGAGCAACTGCAGCGCGACCTCGACCGCCGCGGTGGCCGAGGTGAGCACGCGCACCGGGCGCCCGCCGCAGAACGACGACAGCGCGGCCTCGAACCGCTCCACCCAGACGCCGCTCGCGATGTGGCCGGAGCGGAGCACGTCGCCGGCCGCCGCGATCGTCGGCTCGTCGATCAGCGGGCTCGCGAACTTGAGCGGGGCGGGAGGCTGCGGCATCAGCTTCGGGCGACGAGGTACACGCCGACGACGATGAAGCCGATGCCGAGCCAGCGCTGCAGCGTGACCGCTTCGCCGAACAGGTAATGCGCGGCGATCGCGTTGACGATGTAGCCGAGCGAGAGCATCGGGTAGGCGATCGATACCGGGACGCGGGACAGTCCCAGGATCCAGACGACGAGGCTGACGACGTAGAACGAGACGCCGGCGATGAAATAGCCCTCGCCCGCCATGCGCGCCAGCGTCGACGCCCAGTTGTCCGTCGTGAGCGTGATGACGCCCAGCCGGTTCGTGCCACCCTTGAGCAGGAGCTGCGCCGCGGCGTTGAGCAGCACGCCGGCGATCAGGAACAGGAACGCGGAGATCGTCATCGCCCGACGCTCAGCGGCGCGCGACCAGCATCCGGCGTGCATCGGAAACGACGACGCGCATCGGCACGCCCGCGGCGGCCAGCGATGCATAGGTGTCGCGCCCCATCAACGCGTAACCCTGGGCGAGCGCGCGCCAGCGCGCGACCCAGTCGGCCTCGTGCGCGATGCCGCGCCCGGGCTCGGCGTCGAGCCCAGGGCCGAGCTCGTCGCGAAACGCGACGAGCGTCGTCGTGCGCTCGAGGTAGAAGGGCAGCGTCTGGTCGTACATGTGGACCTGGAAGAAGGGCGCCGTGCGATCGTACGGAGGATCGGGGCTATTTTCCAGCGCCGTGACGAGATCGGCCGTCGAACGGGTCGCGCGGAATACGTCGGACCCGGTAAACGCGGCCTGCATGCCCAGGATGGTGCCGAACGAGATCAAGACGATCCCGAGCGTCTTGCCGCGCTCGTCGCCGCGCCGCAACGCGAGCCAGCCGATCGCGTACCCGAGCGAAGCCACGCCGAGCGCGAGCACGACCCAGGGTCCCAGCGCGTCGTACAACGCACGGGGCGTGCGGGCATCGCCGAGCGCGGCCGCGAGCCGCGGCCACCCGAGCAGCGCCGCAAGCCACAGTGCGAGCGTCGTCGCGACCAGGACCGCGGTCAGCGTCGCGAGCGTGCGCGCGCTCGCCTCCCGCAGCTGCCAGCCGATGACGAGCGCCGCGGCCGGAAAGATCGGCAGGATGTAGGACGGAAGCTTCGAGCCGGAAAGGCTGAAGAAGACCAGGACGAACGCGGACCAGATGAGGCAGAAGCGCATCCACGAGAAGCCGCTCGCATCGGCCGCCGCGTCGCGCCAGGCGCTGCGCAAGCGCATCAGGAACACACTGGTCCACGGCAGCAGCCCGGCGACGAGCATCGGCAGGAAATACCACCACGCGCCGGGGCGGCGGTGCTCGGTCGTGAGAAAGCGCTCGAAGTGCTCATGGACGAAGAAGAAGCGCGCGAACTCGGGATTGCGCGACGACACGAGCACGAACCACGGCGCGGCGAGCACAAGGAGCAACGCCAGCCCGCGCCCGACGTGCAGGCCGCGCCACGGCGAGCGATCGCGCGCCGCGAGCGAGTACACCACCAGCGTGCCGGCCGGGATCACGAGCGCGACCAGGCCTTTCGTGAGCACGCCGCCGGCGGCCGCCGCCCAGGCGAGCAGCATCCAGCGGCGCGCGCGGGCCGGCGCGGCGCGCGCGTGCTGCGCGAGCAGGAACGCGCCCAGCGACAGCGTGAGCCAGAACGTGAGGAGCGCGTCCAGCGTCACGATGTGCGCGATTGCGAACGGCCAGACGCAGCCGGCGAGCGCGGCGGCGGCATAGACGCCCACGGCGGGAGACGCGACGACCGAGCCGACGTAGCCGACGACGAGCAGCGTCAGGAATCCCGCGACCGCACCCGGCAGCCGCGCCGTCCACTCGTCCGGCTCGAATGCCTCGAAGCTTGCGGCGGTCAGCCAGTACTGGAGCGGCGGCTTCTCGAAATACTTGAGGCCGTTCAGCCGCGGCGTCACCCAGTCCCCGCTGACGACCATCTCGCGCGCGATCTCGGCGTAGCGGCCCTCGTCGGGATGCTGCAGCTTGCGCACGTCGAGATTCGCGAACCACGTGATCGCGAGGACGACGGCGAGCAGGACCCAGGTGCGGCGGCGGAAGGCGGCGACCGGCGGCGATTCGAGCAACAAATGCGGAACGACGGCAACGCGGTGCCGCCGGCATCGAAAGGGCCCGCATTCTACCGTGGCCGCGGCGGCGCGCTCGCGTGCTACAGTCGCCAGCCTCGACCAAGCGCCCCGCGCATCGTGGAACCCGCCGTCGCCATCGTCGCGGCCCGACTCGCCGACCTGCCGCTGGTCCAGCGGCTCGCCGGCGAGATCTGGCATCGCCACTACCCGGGCATCATCAGCGACGAGCAGATCGACTACATGCTCGCGCAGGGCTATTCGCGCGACGCGCTCGCGAAGTTCCTGGTCACGCCCGACGCCGGGCTCGCGTTCGCGCGGCGCGGCGCGACGCCGGTCGGCTTCATCGCGTGGCTGCCGGGCGCCGGCGTGATGCGGCTCGAAAAGCTGTACGTGCTGCCGCAGCACCACGGCGAGGGGATCGGCCGCGCGCTGATCGAGCACGTCGTCGCACGCGCGCGGGAGGCGGGCCGCGGGGCGGTCGAGCTCAACGTCAATCGCCGCAACGCCAAGGCGATCCGCGCCTACGAGCGCTGCGGCTTCGCCATTCGCGAAAGCGGCGACTTCCCGATCGGCAGCGGCTTCGTGATGGAGGACTTCATCATGGTCCGCAGCATCTGACGCGCCGGATGTCGGTGCCGCTCCTCCTCTACGACAACTACACGCGGAGCCTGCGCGAGTTCGCGCCGCTGCGCGCGGACGGCGAGGTCGGGCTCTACACGTGCGGGCCGACCGTCTACGACTACCAGCACATCGGCAACTACCGGACGTTCCTGTTCGAGGACCTGCTGAAGCGCGTCCTGCTGTGGAACGGCTACCGCGTCCGCCACGTGATGAACATCACCGACGTCGGTCACCTCACCTCCGATGCGGACACGGGCGAGGACAAGATGGAGAAGGGCGCGCGGCGCACCGGCAAGACCGCGTGGGAGATCGCCGCGCTGTACACGCAGGCGTTCCGGGACGACATCCGGGCGCTCAACATCCTCCCCGCAGACGTGCTGTCGCGCGCGACCGATCACATTCCGGAGCAGATCGCGTTCATCGCCGACCTCGAGCGCGGCGGCTACACGTATCGCACCTCCGACGGCATCTATTTCGACACGAGCCGCCAGGCCGATTACGGCTACCTGGCGCGGCTCGATCGTGCCGGGCTCGAAGCGGGCAAGCGCGTGGACATCGCGGAGAAGCGCAACGCCACCGACTTCGCGCTGTGGAAGTTCTCGCCGCCGGAGAGCACGCGCCAGATGGAGTGGGCGAGCCCGTGGGGGACGGGGTTCCCCGGATGGCATATCGAGTGCTCGGCGATGGCGCAGCAGTACCTCGGCGACTACTTCGACATCCATTGCGGCGGCGAGGATCACATTCCCGTGCATCACGCGAACGAGATCGCGCAGACCGAGGCGAGAGTCGGCACGCGGCTCGCGAACTTCTGGATGCACGGCTACTTCCTGCTCGCGAACGACGCGAAGATGGCGAAATCGGCCGGTGCATTCCTGCGCCTCGCGGCACTCGCCGATCGCGGTTACGATCCGCTCGCTGTCCGCTACCTGTGCCTGACCGGCCATTACCGCACCCAGCTCAACTTCACGTGGGACGCGCTCGACGCCGCCGTTACCGGCCTCGCGCGGATGCGCTCGGGGTTTCACGCGCTGCCGTCGGGCACCCCGGTCGAGCCGGACCCGGGCCTGGTCGATCGCTTCGCGGAGGCGATCAACGACGATCTCAATGCGCCGCGCGCGCTGGCGCTGGCGTGGGAAGTGCTTCGCGGCCGCCTGCCCGATGCGGCGAAGCGCGCAACGCTCCGGCGTTTCGACGACGTCTTCGGGCTCGGCCTCGCGCGATGGCAGCCCGTGCGGGAGGACGTTCCCGCAGCCGTCGAGGCGCTTGCGCGCTCGCGCGCCGAAGCGCGGGCGGCGAAGAGCTGGGCCGAAGCGGACCGGCTGCGCGGCGAACTGCACGCGGCCGGCTGGGAAATGGAGGACAAGCCCGGGGGCTATGCGCTCAAGCGGCGGGCACCGTGACGCGCAGCCTGCCAGGGATGTCAGTACATCCGCTCGATCGCGCCTGAATAGAGCACCGGGCCGGTCGGCTGGCCGGTCGGCGACCCGCCGGGCGGCTCGAGGCTGACCGCCAGCGTCGGGATGTTCGACAGCGACTCCTCGGCCGGCGTGGCGAGCGGGACGCGCACGACGGCGCCGGGCGGGATGACGCCGAGCGATTTCGGCGTTCCCCCTTGCGGCAGCGCCCAGAGCTCGAACACCCGGCCCGGCCCCGGCGTCGTGTTGCCGACCGGCTTGAGCGTCAGATAGCGATCGCCCCGCGTTGCGGTCGCGATCAGGCCCGGCTTCGCGTCGGCCCCGGCGAGCACGACGACGAGCGGAGCGTGGACCGGCTCCGCCGCGCGCTGCCATTGGAGCACCCCCAGCGCGACGGCGACGACGAAGCTCGTCGCCGCGAGCGCGCGCCAGAGCCCGAGACGCTGCCACCCGTGCGGAACCGCGCTGGCCGCACCTTCCGGATCGAGGCCGAGGCGCGCGACGATGCGGCCCCAGACGCGCGGCGGCGGCGTCATGCCGGGCACGCCTTCGGCGAGCACGGCGATCCGGCGCTCCCATTCGGACAGCGCCGCGGCGACCGTCCGGTCCCACCGCGCGATCGCCGCCAGGCGGCGGCGCACCCGCGGCGGCGCGGTGCCGAGCGCAAACTCCGCGGCCAGGCGCTCGAGCCGCTCGCGGCGATCCGGCCGCGACAGGTTCATCCGACCACCCCCGCAGCGTCGAGACAGCGGCGCAGCTTCTCGAGTCCGCGGCGCACCCACGACTTGACCGTCCCCAGCGGCTCGCGCAGGCGCGCGGCGAGCTCACCGTGGGTCAGGCCCTGGAAGAACGCGAGCGCGATCGCCTGCCGCGGCCCTGCGTCGAGCGTCTCGACGCAATCGCGTATCGCGCGCGCGTCGGCGCCGGCGAGCAGCAGTTCCACCGGAGTCGGGGCGTCGGACGGCAAATCCAGCTCGGGAGCGTCGTCTTCGCCGGCGCTTACCAGCGCCACCGTGTCGACCTCGCGCCGGCGCAGCCGGTCGAGACAGCGGTTGCGCACGATCGACGTGAGCCAGGTGATCGGCTGACTCTTCGCGGCATCGTAGGCTCCCGCGTGGTGCCACACGCTGACGAAGGCTTCCTGCAGGATTTCCTCGGCGACCGAGCCATCCCTCACGATACGCACGGCCACCGCGTACAGATGCGCGGCCGCCTGCCGGTAGAGCGCCGCGAACGCGCGCTGGTCGCCGAGCGCGACGCGCGCCAGCAGCGCCGCGAGCTCCGCACTGCGCGCCGCCGACGCCGCAGAAGGGGAGGTCATGCCCCGCGTTCGCGGCCCTTTTGCCAGAGGACGTCCGGCGCGCCGGCCGTGCGATTGAGCGCGCGCGCCACGACGAACAGAAGGTCCGAAAGCCGATTCAGATACATGCGGCTCGCGGGGGACAACGCGTCCTTTGCCGCGAGCGCCACGACGGCGCGCTCCGCCCGCCGGCACACGGTCCGCGCGACATGCATCAGCGCCGCCGGTCGCGTGCCGCCGGGCAGGATGAATTCCTTCAGCGGCGGCAAGTCGGCGTTGTAGCGCTCGACGGCGGCCTCGAGGCGCTCGACGTGCGCGGGGGTGATCGCGGCATGACCCGGGATCGACAGCTCGCCGCCCAGGTCGAACAGATCGTGCTGGACGTCGGTCAGCAGCGCAACCACGTCCGCGGGCAACGATTCGGCGAGGATGACCCCAACGGTCGAGTTCAGCTCGTCGACGCTGCCGATCGCCTCGATGCGCGGGCTGTCCTTGGGCACGCGCGAGCCGTCGCCGAGCCCCGTCGTTCCGGCGTCGCCGGTGCGAGTGACGATGCGGGACAGTCGATGGCCCATGGTCGAGTCCTCGGAAGCGTGGTGGGGTGCGGCGCGGTCGCCGTGACGACGACGCCGGTCGATTGCCGGACCGACACTAGCGAAAACCCTGCGGCTCGGCAAGTGAGCCGTCGCAGGACCGACGCGGCCGCTCACGTCCCGGTGCCGGGATTTTGTTACGATTGTTGCCCGGACTCCACACGCGCGAAGAGGCTCGCCATGGGGACGCAGCGCATCTACGAGCAGCATCTCGAGCGCAATGCGGCGAACTACACGACGCTCACGCCACTTTCGTTCATCGCGCGCACCGCGTACACCTGGCCGCAGCGCACCGCCGTCGTGCACGGGGCGCGCCGCTACACGTGGGCGGAGACCTACGCGCGCGCCCGGCGCCTCGCTTCGGCGCTCGCCCACCGCGGCATCGGCATCGGCGACACGGTCGCGGCGATGCTGGCGAACACGCCGGAGATGGTCGAGTGCCATTTCGGCGTCCCGATGGCGGGCGGCGTGCTGAACACGCTCAACACCCGGCTCGACGCGGAGGCGATCGCGTTCATGCTCGGGCACGGCGAGGCGAAGGTGCTGATCACCGACACCGAATTCGCGCCCACGGTCGCCGCGGCGCTCGCGCGGATGACCGCGAAGCCGCTCGTCGTCGACGTCGTCGACGCGCTCGGTCCCGGCGGCGACCTGCTCGGCGAATCCGACTACGAGACGTTCATCGCGAAGGGGGACGCCGACTTCGCGTGGCAGCCGCCGGCCGACGAATGGGACGCGATCGCGCTCAATTACACGTCGGGCACGACCGGCAACCCGAAGGGCGTCGTCTACCATCATCGGGGCGCGTACCTGAACGCGCTGTCGAACATCGTCGACTGGGGCATGCCGCGCCATTCGGTCTACCTGTGGACGCTGCCGATGTTCCACTGCAACGGCTGGTGCTTCCCGTGGACGATCGCCGCCAACGCCGGCGTCAACGTATGCCTGCGCAAGGTCGAGGCGAAGGCGATCCTCGACGCGATCCGCGACGAGGAGGTCACGCATTACTGCGGCGCGCCGATCGTGCACGCGATGCTGATCAACGCCCCCGACGAGTTGAAGCGCGGCATCGCGCATCGCGTCAACGCGCTGGTCGCGGCGGCGGCGCCGCCGGCCGCCGTGATCGAGGGCATGGAGCGGATGGGCTTCGACATCACGCATGTGTACGGGCTCACCGAGACCTACGGCCCGGCGGCGATCTGCGCGAAGCACGATGAATGGCGCGACCTCGACATCGGCGCGCGCACCGAGCGCAACGGCCGCCAGGGCGTGTGCTACACGTGCCAGGACGGCATGACGGTGATGGATGCGCAGACGATGCTGCCCGTGCCCTGGGACGGCGAGACGATGGGCGAGATCATGTTCCGCGGCAACATCACGATGAAGGGCTATCTGAAGAACGAGGCGGCGACCGACGAGGCGTTCGCGGGCGGCTGGTTCCATTCCGGCGATCTGGCCGTCATGCAGCCCGACGGCTATGTCAAGATCAGGGATCGCTCGAAGGACGTCATCATCTCGGGCGGCGAGAACATCAGCTCGCTCGAGGTCGAGGACGTCCTGTATCGCCACCCGGCGATCCTCGCGGCGGCCGTCGTCGCGAAACCGGACCCGCGCTGGGGCGAGACGCCCTGCGCGTTCGTCGAGCTGAAGCCCGGGGCGAGCGTCGGGGCGGACGAGCTGATCGAGCATTGCCGCCGCCATCTCGCGCGCTTCAAGGTGCCGAAGAGCGTCGTGTTCGGCGAATTGCCGAAGACGTCGACCGGGAAGATCCAGAAGTTCCTGCTGCGCGAGCGCGCCGGCTCGACGAGCGCCATCGAATGACCTCACAAATACCCAATCCATGAATGCACCCGACGAAGCCGTGACACGGCCGCCGCTCGTTCGCGACGACGAGCGGGGCGTCGCGACGCTGACGCTCAACCGGCCAAGCCAGTTCAACGCGCTCGACGTCGCGCTGCTCGACGCGCTCGAGCGCGAGCTCGCGTCGATCGGCGCGGATTCGCGCGTGCGCGTCGTCGTGCTCGCCGGCGCGGGGCGGGCGTTCTGCCCCGGGCACGATCTGAAGGAAATGCTCGCGAACTGCGACGAGGCATTCGTCGGCAACCTGTTCCGGCGCTGCTGCGACGTGATGCTCGCGCTGCAGCGGATACCGCAGCCCGTCATCGCCAAGGTGCACGGCATCGCCACCGCGGCGGG
>DASURV010000182.1:0-3731 GCA_036375455.1 Casimicrobiaceae bacterium
GTCTATCCGGGCTACGTCGCCGCGATCGTCGCGTCGATCGTCACCGGCGTGCCGGTGAAGTGGATCGAGTCGCGCATCGACAACATCTCCACCACCGGCTTCGCGCGCGACTACCACTGCATCGGCGAGCTCGCGGCCGACGCGGACGGGCGCATCAAGGCGCTGCGCTTCACGGCGCTCGCCGATCACGGCGCGTTCAACGCCCACGTCTCCGCGACGAAGTTCCCGGCCGGGCTGTTCAGCATCTGCACCGGCTCCTACGCCATTGCGAAGGCGTATTGCCGCGTCGACGCCGTCTATACGAACAAGGCGCCCGGCGGCGTCGCCTACCGCTGCTCGCTGCGCGTCACCGAGGCGGTGTACCTGGTCGAGCGGATGATCGACGTGCTCGCGCAGAAGCTCGATCTCGACAAGGCGGAGATCCGCCGCCGCAACTTCGTCAGGGCCGAGCAGTTCCCGTACACGACGGCGCTCGGCTGGTCGCTCGACAGCGGCAACTACCACGCCGCGCTCGAGAAGGTGCTGAAGGCGGTCGACTACGACGGCCTGCGCCGCGAGCAGGCGGAGAAGCGCGCGCGCGGCGAGCTGATGGGCATCGGGCTTGCGACGTTCACCGAGATCGTCGGCGCGGGCCCGAACAAGGTCTGCGACATCCTCGGCATCAGCCTTTTCGACAGTTGCGACATCCGCGTCAACCCGACGGGCAGCGCGATCGCGCGCCTCGGCACGATGAGCCAGGGCCAGGGGCACGCGACGACGTACGCGCAGATCATCGCCACCGAGCTGGGCCTGCCGGCGGAGGAGATCCAGATCGAGGAGGGCGACACCGACAAGGCGCCCTACGGCGCCGGGACGTGGGGCTCGCGCTCCACACCCGTCGGCGGCGCGGCGGCGGCGAAGGCCGCGCGCAAGATCAGGGACAAGGCGAAGAAGATCGCCGCGCACCTGCTCGAAGTGGGCGAGGACGATCTCGAATGGGACGTCGACCGCTTCCGCGTCAAGGGCAATCCGACCGAGCACAAGACGATGAAGGACATCGCGATGGCGGCGCACACGAGCAACATCCCGGACGGCATGGAGAAGGGGCTCGACGCCACCGAGTACTACGATCCGCCGAACATGACGTTCCCGTTCGGCGCGTACGCCTGCGTCGTCGACATCGACCGCCACACCGGCGAGACGAAGGTGCGGCGCTTCTACGCGCTCGACGACTGCGGCACGCGGATCAACCCGATGATCATCGAGGGGCAGATCCACGGCGGCCTGACCGAGGCGTTCGCGGTGGCGATGGGCCAGCAGATTCCGTTCGACGAGAACGGCAACCACCTGGGCAACAGCCTGCTCGACTATTTCCTGCCGACGGCGGTGGAGACGCCGAAGTGGGAGACCGACTTCACCGTGACGCCGTCGCCGCACCACCCGATCGGCGCCAAGGGCGTCGCCGAGTCGCCGCACGTGGGCGGCATCCCATGCTTCTCCAACGCGGTGATCGACGCGTTCGCGCATCTCGGCGTCGCGCACATGGACATGCCGCACACGTCGTATCGCGTCTGGCAGCAGTGCAAGGCGCTCGGCATCGACAAGCGGTAGTGCCAACATGAAGGTCACCCTCGACCGGACGTTCCCGATGCCCGCGCGCGCGGAGGTCACGTGGGCGACGCTCGCGGACATCGAAACGGTCGCCTCGTGCATGCCCGGCGCGGCGATCACCGAGCGGCTCGACGCGCGGCATTACAAGGGCACGGTGACGCTCAAGGTGGGTCCGGCAACGCTCAAGTTTCGCGGCGACATCGAGGTGAAGGAGCAGGACGCGGCCGAGCGCGCGCTGCGCCTCGTCGCCAAGGGAACCGACACCTCGGGGACCTCGGCGGCATCGCTCGACCTGACGGCGCGCGTCGAAGCGACGGAGGACGGCCGCAGCAACCTCGTCGGCCACAGCGAGGCGATGGTGAGCGGCAAGGCGGCGACGTTCGGGGGGCGGCTGATGGATGCAGTGGCCGAGCAGATCCTCAAGCAGTTCGCGGCGAATTTCGCCGCGCGCGTCGAGGCGCAAGCGAGCCCGCCGGCTCCGCCCGCGCCGGAAGCGGGCGCTGTGCCCGAGTCGCCCGCCGTGACCGCATCGCCGCCGGCTAAGCCGCTGAACGCTTTTGCGTTCCTCTGGGCGATGATCCGGGACTGGCTGCGCGGGCTCTTTACGAAGAATCCCGCATGAACGCGCGCATGACCGAAGTCGCCGGCCTGCAGCAGCAGCTCGCCGCCGCGGGCTACATCGCCGAGCGCAGCTTCGCCGCCGCGCTGCTGCTGATGATCGACCTCGGCCGGCCGCTGCTCGTCGAGGGCGATGCGGGCGTGGGCAAGACCGAGGTCGCGAAGGCGCTCGCCGCCGTGCGCAGGACGCGGCTCATCCGCCTGCAGTGCTACGAGGGCCTCGACGCGCACGCCGCGATGTACGAATGGAACTACCAGCGGCAGCTCCTCGCGATCAAGCTGCTCGAGCGCGACGAGCGCAGCGTCGCGGCGAAGGAGCAGGACATCTTCTCGGAGCGCTATCTGCTGAAGCGCCCGCTCCTCGACGCGATCACCTGCGAGCGCGCCCCGGTGCTGTTGATCGACGAGGTCGACCGCGCCGACGAGGCGTTCGAGGCCTACCTGCTCGAGCTGCTGTCGGATTTCCAGATGTCGATCCCGGAGCTCGGCACGATCACCGCGACGTCGGTGCCGTTCGTCGTCGTCACGTCGAACGGCACGCGCGAGCTCTCCGATGCGCTGCGCCGCCGCTGCCTGTACCAGTATCTCGACTACCCGTCGTTCGAGAAGGAGCTCGCGATCGTCGAGCTGCGCGCGCCCGACGCGGCGGGCGAGCTCGCGCGGCAGATCGTGCAGTTCGTGCAGAGCGCGCGGCGCATGGACCTGCAGAAGAAGCCCGGCGTGGCCGAGACGCTCGACTGGACGGCGGCGCTCCTGCGCATCGGCGTCACGACGCTCGGCGAGGACGGCGCCGAGCGCATCCTCGAGACGCTCGCCGCGCTCGTCAAGACCCGCGAGGACCGCACGGCGTTCACGCGCGAGGTCGTCGCCCGCATGGCGGCATGCTGATCGCTGCGACGCCGCCGGCCGCCCTCGATCCCGCGGCGACGCTGCGCGCCCGCCTGACGGGCTTCAGCGGCTTCCTGCACGCCAACGGCTTCGGCGTCGGCGGCGGCGATGCGGCGCGCGTGCTCGCGACCTCCGCGCAGGTCGGCATCCTGGATCCCCAGGTCCTGCGCTGGAGCCTCAGGGCGCTGCTGTGCGGGCACGCCGGCGAATGGCGGCGCTTCGACGCGCTGTTCGACGCCTATTTCCTGCCGCCGAACAGGAAGGTGTTCGTCGACGGGGCGACCGAAACGCCGCGCCAGCGCGAGCCGGCGCATCGTACCGACGACGGTGATGCGCCCGGCCGGCATTCCCGGCGCGAGCGCGAGGACGAGCGCCTCGCCGCCCGCTACAGCGCGAGCCGCGACGAGTCGCTCGCGGCGACGGACTTCCGCGATCTCGTCCGCGCCGACGAGATTCGCGACATCGAGGCGCTGATGCGCCGCTTCGCCCGGCGTCTGCGGCACCTGAAGCTGCGCCGCGAAAGGCGCGCGCCGCGCGGGCGACGGCTCGATCTGCCCGGCACGATCCGCCGCAGCGTGGAGCGCGGCGGGACGCCCCTTACGCTCGCCTGGAAGGACCACCGTCGCGTCCGGCCG
>DASURV010000183.1:0-13071 GCA_036375455.1 Casimicrobiaceae bacterium
GGTCGGGCAGAAGGTCGGGCCGGGTGACGAAGTGCGCATCAACGGCGAGCTGGTGAAGGTCCGCTTCGCAGAGCCGCGGCCGCGCGTGCTGATGTACCACAAGCCGGCCGGAGAGCTGGTCACCCGCGACGATCCGGAAGGCCGGCCGACGGTGTTCGAGAGGCTGCCGCCGATCGGCAACGGGCGCTGGATCAATGTCGGCCGCCTCGACTACAACAGCGAAGGCCTGCTGCTGTTCACCAACTCGGGCGAGCTCGCCAATCGGCTGATGCATCCGCGCTATGAAGTCGAGCGCGAATACGCGGTGCGCGTCATGGGCCGGCTCACCGAAGCGCAGATGCAGGGCCTCACGAACGGCATCGAGCTCGAGGACGGACGGGCGCGCTGCGAGCAGGTACGCGATGCCGGTGGCGACGAGGACGGAGCGAACCACTGGTATCACGTCGTGCTCAAGGAGGGCCGCAACCGCGAAGTGCGGCGTCTGTTCGAGGCGCTCGGGCTGATGGTGAGCCGATTGATTCGCACGCGCTATGGCGCGCTCGCGATGCCGACCCATCTCAAGCGTGGCAACCTCGCCGAGCTGGAGGGCGCGGAGGTGGAAGCGCTGATGTCCGCGGCGGGATTGCGCGCCGCGCCGGGTCGCCCCGCGCAGCATCGTGATCCGCGCAGCGCGAGAGGCCCGAAAGGACAAGGCGCGCATGCCGCCGGAGCGCGGCCGGCGAAGCTGCCGAGGCGTCGCCCGCACGCGGGGGCCGGGCTCCATGCGTCGGCAATCGCGCAGCCGCGACCCGGCGATGGCGAAACGGCTCCGATGGGCGGTGCCGCGCCGGCCTCGCGTCCGCTCAAGCAGCATTCGCCGCAGCAGCGTCATGGGAAGAATCGCGGCGGCCCGGGCAAGCCGAAGGACGGGGGTGGCCCGCGTGCGCAGCACGAGGGTTCGCGGCGCAAGCCGATCAAGCCGCACGGCCATGGACCGCGCCCGCAGCGTCCGCGTCACGACTTCGACGAAGTGCAGCCGCAAAGCAACGCCAACGCGGCGCCGTTCGGGCGCACGACGCTGACCGTCCCGGGCGGCGTTCCCCGCGGATACGGTCACGATGCATCACCGCGACAACGCAGCGGCCCGCGCGCGCAGCGGGCGGCCGGTGCAAACGGCCAGATCCGCGGCGATGCGGCGGGCTATCAGGCGATGAACCGGGAGGTGGAGCGCGGGTACAGCGCGCCGGCGCGTCCGGCGTCGACCCCGCAGGTACGCACGAAACGCCGGCGCGTCGGCCTCCCCGCCAATCCGGCGAGCGAGGCGAGCGGCGGCGTGTCCGGCAGCGCATCCCCGGAGGACGGCTCGCCGCCGAAAGACGACCGATACTAACGAATCCTCAGCGGCGTCGTTCCGGCAAGCGGACGCCTCGCGGCCGCGCGCCTATCGTTCAGCGGTTGCCGGAAGTCCTCAGGCGGAGAAGCGCGGGCGGCGCTTTTCGAGAAACGCGCCGATCCCCTCGGCGAAATCCGCCGTCGCGGCGCATTGGACGAAGCTGTGCGCTTCGGCCTGAAGCTGTTCCGAGAGCGTGCGCTCCGACGCATCGCGCAGCAGCCGCTTGACATTGGCGAGCGCGAGCGCCGGCCCTGCCGCGATCGAGCGCGCGAATTGATCCACCGTCGCATCGAGCTCGCCCCCCGGCACGACGCGGCTGACGAGGCCGATCCGCAGCGCCTCGCGCGCATCGAAGCGCTCCGAGAGCAGGTAAATCTCCAGCGCCTTGCGCAGTCCGACGGCGCGCGGCAGTGACCAGGTGCCGCCGCCGTCGGGCGTGAGCCCTATCTGGCGATAAGCCGACGTGAAATAGGCGTTCTCGGCCGCGACGACGAGATCGCAAGCCGCGGCCAGCGAGAGTCCGAAGCCGGCGACCGCACCGTGCAGGGCGCCGATGACGACGTGCGGCATCCGGTGCAGATACTCGATCGCGGCCTGGGCGCGCTCGACGACGCGCTGGAACTGGGGCTGCCTTTGCGCCGACGCGCTCTCGAGGAACGTCGCGAACGTGCGCAGATCGCCGCCCGCCATGAAGTGCTGCCCCGCGCCGCGCAGCACGACCACGCGCAGCGCCGTGTCCGCCGCGAGCGCGGCCGTGCGCGCGACCAGCGCATCGAGCATCGCCACGTCGAGCGCGTTCATTGCCGCGGGGCGGTTGAGCGTGAGCGTCGCGATGGCGCCGTCCCGTTCGAGGAGGATCGGATCCGCGTCGGTGCGAGGCGCGTCGTCGCTCATCGGGTTCGGTCCGGCATGGTTTCCGCTCGCTCAGGGAGCGGTCCGGCGAAACGGGCTCCCGGACTCGAGCTCGTCGATCGAGTGCGCAACGTCCACGCGCTCGCGCGCGCAGTAGTCCGCGATCGCGGCCGCGAACGTGCGATCGGCGATCGCGTGCAGCGAATGGGTGGCGACCGGCAACAGCCCGCGCGCGAGCTTGTGCACGCCCTGCGCGCCGCCCTCGAAGCAGGCGATCCCGCGTTCGATGCAGAACTCGATCGCCTGGTAATAGCACGCCTCGAAATGCAGTCCCGGGACATATTCGCGCGTGCCCCAGTAGCGCCCCCAGAGCGTGCCCTGGTCGAAGACGTCGAGCGCGGCGCACAGCGCTCGCCCGCGCCGGTAGCCGAGCACGAGCAGCAGGTGCGGCGCGAGCGTCGCGCCGATGCGGTCGAAGAAGTCGAGCGACAGATACGGCGTCGAGTGGTGGGCGCGATAGGTGCGCTCGTAGCATTCGAAGAAGAACGCGCGGTCGGACGGCGTGATCTCGGCGCCCACTTTGCGCACGAACGTCACGCCGGCCTCGGCGAGCCGCCGCCGCTCCTGGCGGATCTTCTTGCGCTTGTCGTGATTGAACGCGGCAAGAAAGTCGGCGAAGTCGCCGTAGCCGCGGTTGCGCCAGTGGAACTGCAGCCCGCTCCGCGCGAGCATGCCCGCGGCCGCCCCGTCGCGCGCCTGCGTCTCGTCGACGAACAGCACGTGCAGCGACGAATGACCGCGCTGCAAATCGGCGAGCGCGCGCTCGAGCAGGGCACGGCGCGTCGTCGCGTCGGGTGCGAGCAGCCGCGGGCCGGGCACCGGGGTGAAGGGCACGGCGACGACGAGCTTCGGATAGTAGCGGCGGCCGTAGCGTCGATAGGCGTCGGCCCAGCCCCAGTCGAACACGTATTCGCCGTAGCTATGCGTCTTCGCGTAGAGTGGCATTGCACCGATCAGCGTCCCGCGATCCCACGCGGTGAGAAAACGCGGGTACCAGCCCGTCTCCCTCGACGCGCATCCGGTCTCGTGCAGCGCGGAGAAATACGCGTGCGACAGCAGGGGAGCGTTGCCGGCGAGGCGATCCCATTGCGCGGGCTCGATCGCCGCCAACGGAACGTCGTCGCGCACGAGAGGCGAGACCACGACCGGCGGGCGCGGCCGCGGGCAGGGAACGGGGGCATGCATCGTCCGCCGATTGTCGCCGTTGTGCGCGCGATCCTCAAGGTCGGCGCGCCTGCGCCGGGCGGGCTGCGTGCTACCATCGTCCAATGCGAATGGCGCTGGCGCAGTTGAACCAGAGGCTCGGCGATCTCGCAGGCAACGCACGCGCCCTGCTCGATGCGATCGCAGAAGGACGCCGCGCCGGCGCTTCGCTCGTCGTCACGCCGGAGCTCTCGCTATGCGGTTATCCGCCGGAGGACCTGCTCCTGCGTCCGGCGTTCGTCGACGCCTGCGCGTCGGAGCTCGCGGCGCTGGCGGCGCAGGTGAGCGGCGTCGCGGCAATCGTCGGCTTTCCCGAGCGCCACGAGGGCCGGCGTCACAACGCGGCCGCGCTGTTGCGTGACGGCCGGGTCGCGGGCGTCTATCGCAAGCACCTGCTGCCCAACTACACGGTATTCGACGAGGAGCGCTATTTCGAGCCCGGCGACGCGCCGTTCGTCTTCGACGTCGACGGCGTGCGCTGCGGCGTGATCATTTGCGAGGACTGCTGGTTCGACGGGCCCGCAGCCCGGGCGCGCGACGCCGGCGCGCAACTGATCATCGTGCCGAACGGCTCGCCTTACCACACGTCGCAACAGGCGGCACGGCTGGCGCAGATCACGGCGCGCGTGCACGAGACGGGCCTGCCGTTCGTCTACGTCAATCGCGTCGGCGGCCAGGACGAGCTCGTATTCGACGGCGCCTCATTCGTGACGGACGCGTCCGGCGCGATCGCGCAGCAGCTTCCGGCCTGGCACGAGACCGTCGCGATCGCCGCGTTCGACGGCGCGACACCGCGCCCGGAGCGCGGCGCGCTCGATCCGGCGCTCGAGCCCAACGTGTACCAGGCGCTCGTGATGGGCGTGCACGATTATGTCGGCAAGAACCGCTTTCCCGGCGTCCTTCTCGGGCTGTCGGGGGGCGTCGATTCGGCGTTGACCCTCGCCGTAGCCGTCGACGCGCTCGGGGCCGACCGGGTGCGCGCGATCATGCTCCCGTCGAAATACAGCGCGCCGATCAGCCTCGAGGACGCACGCGAGATGGCGCGCATCGTCGGCGTGCGCTACGACGAGATCCCGATCGGACCGATGTTCGACGCGTTCCTCGCCTCGCTCGCGGGCGAATTCGCGGGACGCGAGCCGAACGCGGCCGAGGAGAACATCCAGGCGCGCATCCGCGGGACATTGCTGATGGCGCTGTCGAACAAGTTCGGCTCGATCGTCCTCACGACGGGCAACAAGTCCGAGATGGCCGTCGGCTACGCGACGCTCTACGGGGACATGGCGGGCGGCTTCGCGGTGCTGAAGGACATCAGCAAGACGCTCGTCTACCGCCTTTGCCATTACCGCAACGGTCTCGGGCGCGTCATCCCCGAGCGCATCATCACGCGGCCGCCGTCGGCCGAGCTGCGCCCGAACCAGGTCGACCAGGACTCGCTGCCGGCCTACGACGTCCTCGACGCGATTCTCGAGGCGTACGTCGAGCAGGATCGCGCGCCCGCCGAAATCGTCGCGCAGGGTCTTCCCGCCGCGGACGTGCGCAGCGTCGTGCGCCTCATCAAGATCAACGAATACAAGCGCCGGCAGGCCGCCGTCGGCATCCGCGTCACGCCGCGCGGCTTCGGCAAGGACTGGCGCTACCCGATAACGTCCGCGTGGAACGAATGGGAGAGCGTCAGCCGCGGCTAGCTGCGCGGCCCGTTCGTGTATTCTTTCCGCCGCGGCGCGAACCGCACGGGACCCCACGATGAAGAAGATCGAAGCGATCATCAAGCCGTTCAAGCTCGACGAGGTCCGCGAGGCGCTCTCCGAGGTGGGCGTATCCGGCCTCACCGTCACGGAGGTGAAGGGCTTCGGCCGGCAGAAGGGCCATACCGAGCTTTACCGGGGCGCCGAATACGTCGTCGATTTCCTGCCGAAGGTCAAGGTCGAGATGATCCTGGGCGATGCGCTGGTCGAGCGCGCGATCGAGGCGATCGTGAAGGCCGCGCGCACCGGCAAGATCGGCGACGGGAAGATCTTCGTCACGCCAGTCGAACAGGTCGTTCGCATTCGCACCGGGGAATCCGGCGAAGCGGCGGTCTGAAGGCGGAGAGCCCCGGTCAGGCGGCCGGGGTCGCGGGCGCAACCACCCAGGAGACGTTCATGTCGTTTGCGAGCGAGTTCCGCGAATTCGCGGTCAAGGGCAGCGTCGTCGATCTCGCGGTCGGCGTCATCATCGGCGCAGCGTTCGGCAGGATCGTCGATTCGCTGGTGAAGGACATCATCCTGCCGATCGTCGGGGCGATCTTCGGCGGCCTCGACTTCTCGAACTACTTCATCGTGCTGAAGAGTCCGCCGCCCGGCTACGCGGGACCGATGACCTACGAGGCGCTTACGAAGGCCGGGGTGCCGCTCTTCGCGTACGGCAACTTCATCACCATCGTCATCAATTTCGCGATCCTCGCCTTCATCATTTTCCTGATGGTGAAGCAGATCAACCGCCTGAAGCGCGAGGCGCCGCCGGCCCCGCCGGCGCCGCCGGAGGAGGTCGTGCTGTTGCGCGAAATCCGCGACGCGGTCAAGCGCTGACGCAGCGCCCCGGCGACACTCCGGAGATGCCATCGCGTGCGGCGCGCGAGCTTGCCGGGCGCGCGTTCGTCGCAGTGGCGCTGTGCCTCGCCGCGCACCCGGCGGTCGCGGTCACCGCTGGGCTCGTCGCCAGCGGACTTGCGTCGCCGGTCGAGATCGTCCATGCCGGCGATGCGAGCGGCCGGCTGTTCGTCGCCGAACAGGCAGGCACGATTCGGATCGTCCGCGGCAGCGCGCTGAGCGCGGCGCCGTTTCTCGACATCGGTGCTCGCGCGCCTGCCGGCGGCGAGCGCGGCCTGCTCGGCGTCGCATTTCATCCCCGCTACGCGGACAACGGCAGGTTCTTCGTCGACTACACGCGGCGCGGCGACGGTGCGACGATCATCGCCGAATACCGCGTCAGCGCAGCCGATCCGGACGCCGCGGACGCCGCGTCGGAGCGAATCCTGCTCACGATCGCGCAGCCATACCCGAACCACAACGGCGGGGCGCTGCGCTTCGGTCCCGACGGCTACCTCTACATCGGTATGGGCGACGGGGGAGGGGCGAACGACCCCGGCAATCGCGCGCAGGATACGCGCGAGCTGCTCGGCAAGATCCTGCGCATCGACGTCGATCGCGGGACGCCCTATGCGATTCCCGCGGGCAATCCGTACGCCAACGGCGGCGGACGCCCCGAAATCTGGGCGTCGGGCGTACGCAACCCCTGGCGCTTCAACTTCGATCGGGTGACGGGCGATCTGTTCATCGGCGACGTCGGACAGGACGCGTTCGAGGAAATCGATCGGTTGCCGGCGGGCGCGGGAGCGGGGACCAATCTCGGCTGGCGCATGATGGAAGGCAATGCCTGCACGAACCTCGCCGGGGGTCCGGCTTGCTTCGCGGCATCGCTTACCCGGCCGATTCTCGCGTACTCGCACGGCGACGGCTGTTCGGTGACCGGAGGCTTCGTCTACCGGGGAACCGCGGTCCCGGCGCTCACGGGACGCTACGTCTACGGCGACTTTCTGCAGCGGCCGCATCCGCAGTGCCGCACCGGACGAGAGCGGGTCCTGGACCACCCGCGACGTGGTCGCGACCGGTGCCATGATCACGACGTTCGGCGAAGACGAGAACGGCGAGCTCCATTACGCCGACTACGTTCGGGGCGAGGTGCGCGCCCGTGGCCGAAACCGACGATCGTGTCGACGTCGTCGAGTACTACGATGCGTCGCTCGACCACTACTTCATGACGGGGTCCGCGGCCGAGATCGCCGCGCTCGACGGCGGAGCCCCCGCGGGCTGGAAGCGCACCGGGTACGTCCTGCCGGCGCTTGCCTTCGAGCGGGCCGGCACGCAGGAGCTCTGTCGCTACTACATCCCGCCGGCGCAGGGCGATTCGCATTTCTTCTCGGCCAGCCGTGCCGAATGCGACGACGTCGCCCGGAAATTTCCTTCGTTCACCTCGGAAGGACCCACGCGCATCTTCATGGCGTTGCCCGATCCTGCAAGCGGCAAATGCGCATCCGGTGCGCTCGCCGTCTACCGCATCTGGAACCGGCGTGCCGACTCGAATCATCGCTATACGACGAGCCGCGCGATCCGCGACCACATGGTGGCGCTGGGCGGCGCGGCCGAAGGTTTCGGGCCCGATGCGGTCGCGATGTGTGCGCCGCAGTGAGCGTCGCAGGGCCGTCCCAAGGCGCGAACCAGCCCCCTCGGGGGGCAGCGCAGCGGCGCAAGCCGCAAGCGCGGGGGATCTGTGAGCGGCGCAGCGGGCGCGAGGCGCAGGGGAGTCCTGCAGGTCTCGCGGACGCCGGATCGGTTCCTGTGGACTGCAGGCCGTGGGATGCAACAAGGACGGCTTTGTCGGCGCAGCTTACGAATGCGGGCGCGCCGGCGTGGCCCCCGCGGATTTGCGCTTGAAAAACAGCCGCCTGTCGCGGAAGGAATGCCGATTGCTTCGCGGTGTCCATGGCATCGGGCGCCGGCGGAACGGCGCGGCATTGGTTTCATCGCTGTGGAGTTGCCGAAAACAAGTTCGGGCGACCTCGAGTCGCCCTTTTTTTGATTCGTATCAACGCGCGCGTCCGAGGGGCCGCCCATGCTCGCCGCGCGGGGCAACGGCTTGACCCCGCCGGCGCCGGCTCCGCATAATCGCCGGCTTTGCGCCAGAGTCGACCGCATTCACGCGTCACGTCCACCGGAGAATCCATGTCCCGCTGCTTCCGCCTGTCCGCCGTCGTCGCGGCAGTCACGTTGACCGCCACCCCGTTGGCGAGCGCCGACATCACGATCGGCGTCACACTGTCCGCGACCGGTCCGGCCGCATCGCTCGGCATCCCCGAAAAGAACACGATCGAGCTGCTGCCGGCGAGCGTCGGCGGCGAGAAGATCAAGTGGATCGTCCTCGACGACGCGTCCGATACGACGCGCGCGGTCACCAACACGCGCAAGCTGATCAGCGAGGACAAGGTCGACGTCGTCATCGGCTCGACCGTGACGCCGAATTCGCTCGCGATGGTCGATGTCGCCGCCGAAGGCGAGACGCCGATGATCTCGATGGCGGCGTCGGCGCGCATCGTCGATCCGGCGAACCCGAAGACGCGCTGGGTGTTCAAGGTGCCGCAGAACGATTCGCTGATGGCCGACGCGATCGCCATCCACATGAAGGCGAACGGCGTGAAGACCCTCGGCTACATCGGCTTCAACGACGCCTACGGCGAGAGCTGGCTCAGCGAGATCAAGCGCTCGGCCCAGACCGCCGGCATTCGCATCGTCGCCGACGAGAAGTACAACCGCAACGACGCGTCGGTCACCGGACAGGTGCTGAAGCTCGTCTCGGTCAATCCCGACGCGATCCTGATCGGCGCCTCCGGCACGCCCGCCGCGACGCCGCAGAAGGAGCTCGTTGCGCGGCACTACAAGGGCAAGATCTACCAGACGCACGGCGTCGCCAATCCCGACTTCCTGCGCGTCTGCGGCGCCGACTGCAACGGCACGCTGCTGCCGATCGGGCCGATGCTCGTGTACGAGCAGCTCCCCGACTCGAACCCGGTCAAGAAGGTGGCCGCGCAGTACATCACGCAGTACGAGGCGAAGTACGGCAAGGATTCGCGCACGACCTTCGGCGGCCATGCGTACGATCCGTTCATGCTGCTGTCGCAGGCGGTCCCGGAGGCGCTCAAGAAGGCGAAGCCGGGGACGAAGGAATTCCGCGCCGCCCTGCGCGACGCGCTGGAGCATGCGAACGTCGTGGGTACGCACGGCGTGTTCGTGATGACGCCGCAGGACCACAACGGCCTCGACAACCGCGCCCGCGTCATGATCCAGATCCAGAACGGCAAGTGGGTGCTCGCGAAGTAGCGCGAGCCTGATGGCCGCACGGGCCGCACCCGGGTCGTGGCTGCTCCCGGCGCGGCCCGATTTGCATCCGCGCGGCTGCGGGTTATCCTCGCATGCCGCCCGCGCCCGGGGCGGCGGCACCCGACTCCACGATGGACCTTTCGATTGCCGCGTTCCTCGCGCAGGACGGCGTCACGAACGGCGCGATCTATGCGCTGCTCGCGCTGGCGCTGGTCCTCGTGTTCACGGTCACGCGGATTGTCTGGATTCCGTCCGGCGAGTTCGTCGCCTACGGGACGCTGACGCTCGCCGGCCTGCAGCTCGGCAAGCCGCCCGGAACGGTCGGCCTGCTGATCTGCCTGGCGCTCATCGCCGCGCTGGTCGAGACGCTCGCCGCCGCGCGCCGGCACGAATGGCGGCGCCTGCCGGTCCGGCTCGCGCTCTGGCTCGGCCTTCCCCTGCTGATCGCGGCGATCGTCTGGTGGGCGGCGCCGCGCGCGCTGCCGCTGGCGGTGCAGGTCCTGCTCACGCTGGCCGCCGTCACCGCGCTCGGTCCCCTGCACTATCGGATCGTCTATCAGCCGATCGCCGACGCGAGCGTGCTGGTGCTGCTGATCGTGTCGGTGGCCGTGCACTTCGCGCTGACGGGGCTGGGGCTGTGGTTCTTCGGTGCCGAGGGGTCGCGCACACCGGCCTTCAGCGGCGCATCGTTCCAGCTCGCCCAGATGAGCTTCAGCATGCAGAGCCTGCTCGTCGTCGGCACGAGCGTCGTGCTGATCGGCGTGCTGTACCTGTTCTTCGGGCGCACGCTCTACGGCAAGGCGCTCCGCGCGACGGCGGTCAATCGGATCGGTGCGCGCCTGGTCGGGATCTCGCCGAGCTTCGCCGGCGCGTTGACGTTCGTGCTCGCCGCGCTGCTCTGCGCGTTCTCCGGCGTGCTGATCGGACCGATCACGACCGTCTACTACGACTCCGGGTTCATGGTGAGCCTCAAGGGCTTCGTCGGCGCGATCATCGGCGGCCTCGTGAGCTATCCGCTGGCGGCGGCCGGCGCGCTGCTCGTCGGGCTGCTCGAATCCTTCTCGTCGTTCTGGGCGAGCGCGTTCAAGGAGGTGATCGTCTTCACGCTGATCATTCCCGTGCTGCTGTGGCGCAGCCTGACGACGCACCACCACGAAGAAGACGAGTAGATCGCGCATGCCGATCACCGGAGCCCGCGTTGCGACGACCGCTTTCGTGCTCGCGCTCGCCGCCGTGCCGCTCGCGGCGCCGCAATTCTGGGTGACGCTCGGCAATTACATCGGTCTGTACAGCATCGTCGCGCTGGGGATCGTGCTCCTCACCGGCGTCGCGGGCCAGACGTCGTTCGGGCAGGCGGCGTTCGTCGGCGTCGGAGCCTACACGACGGCCTATCTGACGACGCAGTACGGAGCGTCGCCGTGGCTCACGCTGCCCGCGGGCATCGTGCTGACGTTCGCCGTCGCGCTCGCCCTCGGCTTCATCACGCTGCGCATGCAGGGCCATTACCTGCCGCTCGCGACGATCGCCTGGGGAATCAGCCTGTTCCTGCTGTTCGGCAATCTCGAGTGGCTCGGCGGACACACCGGCGTCACGGGAATCCCGCCACTGGCCCTCGGCGCGTTCGACCTGAAGGACGAGCGCCGCTTCTACGTCGTGATCTGGCTGATCGCGCTCGGCGCGCTGTGGACGACGCGCAACCTGCTCGATTCGCGGCCGGGGCGGGCGTTGCGGGCATTGAAGGGCGGGCTCGAGATGGCGGAGGCGTTCGGCGTCAACGGCGCGCGCCTCAAGATCGTCGCGTTCGTGTACGCGGCCCTGCTCGCCTGCATATCGGGCTGGCTGTACGCGCACCTGCAGCGCTTCGTGAACCCGACGCCCTTCGGCATCAACCAGGGGATCGAGTACCTGTTCATGGCGGTCGTCGGCGGCGCCGGCAGCGTGTGGGGCGCGGTGATCGGTGCGACGCTGATCACGCTGCTGAAGCAGATCCTGCAGGACATCCTGCCGGTCGTGCTCGGGCGCGCCGGCAACTTCGAGAACGTCGTCTTCGGCGTGCTGATGATCCTGCTGCTGCAGTTCGCGCGCAACGGCGTCTGGCCCTGGGTCGCACGGCTGCTGCCGCGGGCCGTGCCGCCGCCGATCCCCGTCGCGGCGCCGCTCGACGCGCGCGACAAGCCCCGCCGCGGCTGCGAGGCGCTGCTCGAGGTGAGGCGGGCGCGCAAGGTGTTCGGCGGGCTCGTCGCCGTCAACGACCTGACGTTCGAGATCCGGGAAGGCGAGATCCTCGGCCTGATCGGGCCGAACGGCGCAGGCAAGAGCACGACGTTCGCGCTGATCAGCGGTGCGCTTCCGCTCACCGCCGGCGACATCATGTTCTGCGGCGAGCCGATCGGCTCGCGTGCGCCCTATCGGATCGCGCGGCTGGGGATCGGGCGCACGTTCCAGCACGTGCGCCTGCTGCCGCACATGTCGGTGCTCGACAACGTGGCGCTCGGCGCCTACCTGCGCGGCCGCGCCGGCGTGATCCGCGCCGCGCTGCGCCTCGACCGCGCCGAGGAGAAGCGCGTCCGTGCAGTGGCTGCGCGCGAGATCGCGCGCGTCGGATTGTCGCAGCACCTGCACGACGACGCCGGGAGCCTGCCGCTCGGCAAGCAGCGCATCGTCGAGATCGCGCGCGCGCTCGCGGCGGACCCGTCGCTGCTGCTCCTCGACGAACCGGCTGCCGGATTGCGCTATCTCGAAAAGCAGGCGCTCGCCGAGCTGCTGCGCGCGCTCAAGCGCGAAGGCATGACGATCCTGCTCGTCGAGCACGACATGGAGTTCGTCATGGGCCTGACCGACCGGCTGATCGTGATGGATTTCGGCGAGAAGCTCGCCGAGGGAGTGCCGGCGCAGATCCAGCGCGATCCGCGCGTGCTGGAGGCCTACCTGGGCGGCGTGAGCGGCGAAGGGCCGCCCCGACGCGAATCGGCCCCCGCTGGGGGCAGCGCGGCGGCGTAAGCCGCAAGCCGCAGGCAGGGGGGCACACCAATGAACGCACCGCACGCAGGCAGCGCCGTGCGCGGCCCGGTACCGACCAACGTGCTCGATGTCGAGCGCCTGTCCGTCGCCTACGGCAAGGTGCTCGCCGTGCGCGACGTCTCGCTGCACGTCGCGCCGGGAACGATCGTCACGGTGATCGGGCCCAATGGCGCGGGCAAGACGACGCTGCTCGCGGCGATCGCCGGCCTGCTGCCCGCGCACGGCGTCGTGCGCTGCTTCGGCGACGCCGCGACGTCGCTGTCGGTCGAGCAGCGCGTCGGCCGCGGGCTCGTGCTCGTGCCGGAGAAGCGCGAGCTGTTCGCGTCGATGAGCGTCGCCGACAATCTGCGCCTGGGCGCGTTCACGCGCCGGCGCGATCGGACCGCATCCGCGCTCGCCGATGTCTACGGTCGCTTCCCGCGGCTCGCCGAGCGGCGCGATCAGCTCGCGGGAACGTTGTCGGGCGGCGAGCGCCAGATGCTCGCGCTCGGCCGCGCGCTGATGGCAGCGCCCAGATTGCTGCTGCTCGACGAGCCATCGCTCGGCCTCGCGCCGCTCGTCGTGCGCGACATCTTCGCGATCATCGCCACGCTGCGTGCGACCGGCGTGGCGGTGCTCCTCGTCGAGCAGAATGCACGCGCGGCGTTGCAG
>DASURV010000184.1:0-11907 GCA_036375455.1 Casimicrobiaceae bacterium
TGATCTTCTTCAGCGTCGGCGATTCCTGGGCGAGCGCGGGAGCCGCGGCGAGCACCAGCAGCGCGAGCGCCAACGGTAGCTTGGGAGTACGCATGCAGTTCACT
Organism: Casimicrobiaceae bacterium; assembly: GCA_036375455.1. Lineage (GTDB taxonomy): Bacteria > Pseudomonadota > Gammaproteobacteria > Burkholderiales > Casimicrobiaceae > VBCG01. The sequence goes on from DASURV010000184.1 coordinate 105, forward strand.
CCTGGATGGGAATTGGCGAGGCCGGCGGGACCATCCGGCGGCGGTCAGCGGGCGGATTCTACGGGCGCCCGAGCGGAAAGTCCAAGGGCGTGGATTAAACTTCCCCGGATCCGACCGGCCGGGAGCGGTCCGCACGCGGCGGGGCGCGCCGGCGGTTCGTCCGTTCAGCGTCTGCCCGCCGAGATCCGCGCCGATGCTTTCGCCCGTGCTACCGGTCGCCGCGCTGCGCGACCTCGAGCGGCGCCATGCCGGCGAGCCGCTGATGGAGCGCGCCGGCGCCGCAGCGGCGAGCATTGCCGGGGCGCTGCTCGCCGCGAGGGGTGGCCGGGTCGCAGTGCTCGCCGGTCCGGGCAACAACGGCGGGGACGCGTACGTGTGCGCCCGCCTGCTGCACGAGCGGCACTTCGAAGTCGACGTCGTCGCCGCCGGCGATCCTGCGCGGCTGCCGGCCGACGCGGCGGAGGCGCTGGCGAAGCTCACCGGGCGCGGCGTTCGCCACCTGGAGTCGCCCCCCGCCACGCGCCCGGCACTCGTCGTCGACGGTCTCTTCGGTGTCGGCCTGTCGCGGCCGATCGATGCGCCGTATGCAGGGTGGGTCGAGTGGGTCCATGCGAGCGGCGCGCCGATACTGGCGCTCGACGTGCCGTCCGGACTCGACGCCGCCACGGGCGTGGCGCACGCCCCGGCGATCCGCGCGACCGCGACGGCGACGTTCATCGCGCTGAAGCCGGGCCTCTTGACGTGCGACGGTCCCGACTGCTGCGGCGAACTGTCGGTGCACGCGCTCGGTCTCGATGCCGATATCCGGGCCCCGGGCGTGCGCCTCGAATGGCGCGACCTGCAGCCGCAATTGCCGCCCGTTCTCGCGCGACGCGTACGCAACTCGCACAAGGGGACGTTCGGGCGCGCCTGCATCCTCGGCGGCGCGGAGGGCCTCGTGGGCGCCGCCCTCCTCGCCGGACGCGCGGCGATCCGTCTCGGGGCCGGTCGCGTCGTCGTCGGGCTCGCCGCGCGCAATGCTCCGCTCGTCGACGGAATCTCGCCCGAGTTGATGCTGCGCGACGCGAGCGCCGTCGGCATCGACCACGACGTGTGGGTCGTCGGCCCCGGGCTCGGCGGCGGCGAGCGCGCACGCGCATTCGTCGAAGCCGCCATCGCGCGCGATCAACCGCTCGTCCTGGATGCGGACGCATTGAATGCGGTTGCCGGCGATGCGGCGCTTCGCGCGGCGATCGCGCAGCGCCGCGCCCCGACGCTCGCGACACCGCATCCGGCCGAGGCGGCGCGCCTTCTCGAGTGCAAGACCTCCGACGTCCAGGCCGATCGCGTGAACGCCGCGACGCGGCTCTCGTCGCAGTTGCGTGCGCACGTCGTCCTGAAGGGCGTCGGCAGCATCGTCGCGCGTCCCGATGCGACGTTCGACATCAACGCGAGCGGCAATCCGGCGCTCGCGACCGCCGGATCGGGCGACGTGCTGGCCGGGATCCTGGGTGCGATGCTCGCCCAGGGGATCGATGCGCAGGCGGCGCTTCGCATCGCCGTCTGCCTGCATGGCGCCGCCGCCGACACGCTGGTCGCCGGCGGCGTCGGCCCGCTCGGCGCTACCGCATCGGAGCTGATCGATGCGGCGCGCGCGCTGGTGAACGAGGCCACCCGCGAACCCGCGCGGCGCTGAGGCCGTCCCGCGATCGGGCTGCACGCTCCGGCTTCGGACTGCTTCGGGTCAGCCCGAAGCTTCCTGCCGGTCAGGGCAGCAGCAGCGTTGCGCCGCTGGTCTTGCGCGACGCCAGCGACCGATGCGCTTCCGCGGCGTCCTGCAACGGGAACGTCTGCCGCGCGTCGGGCTTGATCTTCCCCGCCTGCACGAGCGCGAAGAGCTCGGACGCCATCGCCGTGAGCGACTGGCGCGTCGATGCGTAGTTGACGAGCGTCGGCCGCGTCGCGTACAGCGACCCCTTCTGCGAGAGCAGCATGAGGTTGAACGGCGGCACCGGGCCCGACGCGTTGCCGAAGCTCACGAACATGCCGCGCGGCGCGAGGCAATCGAGCGACGCCGGAAACGTGTCCTTGCCCACGCCGTCGTAGACGACCGGAACGCCCTTGCCGCCGGTGATCGCCTTCACGCGCTCGACGAAGTTCTCGCGCGTGTACACGATCGTGTGCGTGCAGCCATGCTCGCGCGCGAGCGCCGCCTTCGCATCGGAGCCGACGGTGCCGATCATCGTGACGCCGAGGGCCCGCGCCCACTGGCAGGCGATCAGGCCGACGCCGCCGGCCGCGGCGTGGAACAGGATCGTCTCCCCGCCCTGCAGCGGGAACGTCTGCCGGAACAGGTACTGGACCGTCAGCCCTTTCAGCATCATCGACGCGGCGGTCCGATCCTCGATCGCGTCGGGCAGCTTGACGAGCCGCTCGGCCGGAACGATGCGCTCGGTGCTGTACGCCCCCAGCGGACCGGTGCCGGTCGCGACGCGATCGCCCGGCTTCACCCAGTCGACGCCGGAGCCGACGGCCTCGACGACGCCGGCCGCCTCGTTGCCCAGCCCGGACGGCAACGGCAGCGGATACAGGCCGCCGCGATGATACGTATCGATGAAATTGACGCCGATCGCCGTGTTGCGAACGCGCGCCTCTCCCGGCCCGGGAGCGCCGACATCGACGGCTTCGTATTGGAGGACCTCCGGTCCACCGGTCGCGTGAAATCGAATCGCATGCGCCATGCTCGTTTGCTCCTCTTGCCGGGGTGACGTCGACCCCTGGTTCACCCGGCGGTCTTGCCCGCGCGCCTGGGGCGAGGTTGCGCGGACCCGGCCGCGCGCGAGCCTTCCGGCGCACGCACGAGCAGCACCGGAACGCGCGCCTCGCGCAGCACCGCTTCGGCGTCGCTGCCCATCAGCACGCGCCGCAGCCCGCGTCGTCCATGCGTGCCCAGCACGATCACGTCGGCACGCAGCTTCCGCGCCTGGCTCACGATCGTGTCGGCGACCGTGCGCCCCTTGGTCTCGACGAGCGCCGTCTTCGCCTCGACACCGCCGTCGCGCGCCGTTGCCTGCGCCTTCTCGAGCACGCGCCGGCCGCTCTTGCGCAGGTCCTCGAGCAGCGTGTCGACGTAGTTCGCGGGAATATAGCCCATGTCGCCGACATAGGACACGCCGGCCGTGTCGTCGATCACGTGCACGATCGTGAGCGACGCGTGCTGATCCGACGCGAGGCCGATCGCCGCCTTCAGTCCGCGATTGGCGGTCGGACTGCCGTCGACCGCGACCATCACCTGCTTGAACATGCTCGTCCCCCCGGTTGATTATCCCTCAGCGCCGCAGTGTTGCCACGAGACGGCGCGGCGTCAAGAGCAGGTCGAGCGCGTCGCCGATCGACGAGCACGCGACGTCCGCCTGGAGCAGCGTCTGCGTCGCGCAGCCTTCCCCGCCCACCACGACGATCGACAATGCCGCCTTCTCGAAGAGTCCCCGATCGTTGCTGCCGTTGCCGATCGCCACCGCTTCGCCCGCGCCGAGGCGCTCGATTGCCGTGCGCTTGGCCGCCGTCTGGCCCTCGGCCGGCATCACCTGAAGCTGCACCGGAAGACCAGAGAGCTCCTGGCGCGCCGTCCCGGTCGTGTCGCCGGTTATCACATGCAGGTCGATGCACGCGGCGAGCGCCCGCAGCCGCGCAGCGACGCCGTCGATCAGGCGGCCGTCGAGCGCCAGTGTACCGTTGAAATCGATCAGCGCGGTTGCAAGCCGCAGCGTCGCGCGCCCCGGGATCGCGATTTCGATCATGCACGTCGTCCCGCGCAGGCGAACGTCGCGAGGGGATACGAGGATTCCCCGCGCCCTGCTCCCCGCATCAGTGGTCTCCCTCGACGGAGCCGTACTCGATCGGCAGGCGAACGTAGAAGATGCTGATGCGCTCGGCGCCGATTCGATCGAGCAGCCGCTGCGCCTCGTCGTCGCTGACCGCGAAGTCGATCTCGACGGGCAGGTCGCCCGCAAGCTCGAAGAAATGCTCCTCGCGCAGCACGCCGTGGCGGCCGAAACCGGCGATCGCGCGAAACGCGGAGCCACCATGGATGCCGAGCTGCTTCGCCTGCTCGAGCAGCCATTCGTAGAGGAGGCGATGACGATGCTTGCGATTCTCGTGGACGTAGAAGCGGAGCAGCGTGCCCTTCATGACGAGGTCCCCCAGACGAACAGCGCGCGAGCGAGCACGATGCCAGCGACGGTCAGCAGCAACGAGCCGGCGAGGTGCGCCACGATCCCGACGAAGCTCCAGAGCCATTCCCGGCGCAGAAGCAGCGTCGTGATCTCGCCGGAGAACGTCGAGAACGTCGTGAGCCCGCCGAGAAAACCGGTCGTCACGAGGAGCCTGATTTCGACGGGAATCGCCGCATGGCGCGTCGTGAGCTCCATCGCCAACCCCATCAGCAGGCCGCCGACCAGGTTCGCGGCGAGCGTCCCGAGCGGCAGCGTCGGGAACAGCGGATTGAGCGCGGCGCCGAGTCCCCAGCGGATCCACGCACCGGCCGCGGCACCGCCACCGACCGCGAAAAACGAGCTCCACGCAAGCATGCAGATCCTCCTGCCGGCCGGGCGGCCGCCGATTGCTTCCGCAGCACGCCGTCAGCGGATGAACCGGTCGACGTAATCGGCGCCGAGGCCCTCGTGGGCATAATGCGCGCGGCACATCGCGATCTTCGTGAACACGTCCTCGTATCCGGTCTGCCGTCCTTCCGCGTCGACGTAGATCATCGCACCCGCGATGTTGAAGAACGTGATCATCTCGGGGCAGTCCGGCGGAACCGTCAGCGTATGCACCTCGCCGGGCGGCTCGAACACGAAGCTGCCCTCCTCGGCGGTCCAATCGTGCTCGAGGTATTTCCAGCGGCCCTTGATCACGTAGCCGACGACGAGCATCGGATGCCGGTGACGCGACAGCACGCCGGAGCGGCGCACGCGCAGCAGGTTGCACCATCCGCCGCTCACCGTGTTGAGGAGCAGCGGGCGAAACCAGACGTCGGGCGCCTGCGGCACCCAGACGCGCTCGTCGTCGGGAATCGCCTGCACGGCGATCTCCGGGCGAATCCCGAGCGCCGCGGGGATCCGTGGAGCGGCGAACGGCTGCGTCATCTTCGCCTCACCCTTGCGGTTGCTGCTTCAGGGTCGTGACCAGCGCGTCGATTTCCGCGCTGGCGTCGCGCTCGCGGGGAAACGGCCGTCCGGCGCGGCGAAACCAGTAGCGCGCATTGCCGATGTCGCCCTCGAGCATGTGGACGATCCCGTGCGCCCAGCAACCCAGCTCGGTATTGTCGTTCTGCACGATCGCGTGGGCCTTCTGCCAATCGCCGCGCTGCAAGTGCCGGATTGCCGTGTTGAGCGCCATCGCCCTCCTCCTCCTCCTGGGACTTCATGCGACGAGATATCCTCCGTCGACCGGCACGATCGCGCCGGTCATGAATCGCGCCGCGGGCGAGCACAGGAACACCGCGGCGCCTGCAATGTCGCGCGGCTCGGCCCAGCGGCCGAGCGGCGTGCGGGCGCGAATCGCGTCGCTGCGACCGGGGTCCTCCTGCAACGCGCGCGTGAGCGGCGTGCGCACCCAGCCCGGGGCGATCGCGTTGACGCGGATGCCGTCGGCCGCGTACGCGAGCGCGAGCGATTTCGTGAGCTGGGCGACGCCGCCCTTGCTGGCGCTGTAGCCGGGGACGAGCGCCCCGCCCTGGAACGACAACACCGACGCCGTGTTGACGATCGCCCCGCCGCCGCGGCGCGCGGCGGCTTTCAGCTTTTCCCGCGCGAGCGTGCAACAGCGCATCGTACCGGTCAGGTTGACGGAGAGCACGTCCGCGAAGACGGCGAGGTCGTGCTCCGCGCCGCGGTGGATGATACCGGCGCAGTTCACGAGCAGGTCGAGGCGCGGCAGGTCGCGGATCAATCCGCGCACCGCGGATTCGTCGCGAACGTCGAGCGCGATCGCATCGCGCGGCGCGAAGTCGGGCTGCGCGCGGGCGGCATCGACCTCCCCGGGCGTCGCACCGGTAACCGTCACGACGGCGCCGACGCTCGCGAGCGCCTCGGCGATTGCGGCGCCGATGCCGCTCGACCCGCCGACGACCAGCGCCACCTGCCCCGCGAGCATGTCGCCGCGAAACGTGGCGGCGACGGCATCGATGGTCATGCGGGCTCGCCGCGCAGCAGGCGCTCGACGTCGGGAGCGCGCGGCAACGGCGCGACCGCGCCGTAGCCGGTGGTCGCGAGCGCCGCGGCGGCGTTCGCGAACCGCGCGGCGGTGAAGGCGTCGTCGCCCGCGGCCATCCGTGCGACGAACGCGCCATCGAAGCAATCGCCGGCGCCCGTCGCATCGACGGCCGCGACGCGACGCGCCTCGATGCGGGTCCGGCGCGCGCCATCGGAGACGAGACAGCCGTCGGCACCGAGCTTCAGGACGACGACACCCGGTCCGAGCGCATGACACGCGTCGACGATGCGCGCCGGATCGTCGTGACCGAACAGAAGCCTCGCATCGTCGAGCCCGGGAAGCGCCCAGTGCGCGCTGCGCAACGTCTCGACGATGACGGCCCTCGCGCGAGCGAGCGGCCACAGCTTCAGTCGCAGATTGGTGTCGTAGCTGATGCGCGCACCGGCCGCGCGCGCGCAAACGATCGCGGCGAAGCACGTATCGCAGGCCGACGTCGATATCGCCTGGCTGATCCCGGAAACATGGAGCACCCGCGCCGCGCGCAGGACATCGAGCGGCAGCGTTGCGGGTGTCATTCGGGATGCGGCCGACCCGCTGCGAAGATACGAGAACTCGTGACCCTGCGGACCATGCGACACGAAATAGACGCCGGTCGGCGCATCGGCGTCGACGGCCACGCCCTGCGTCGCGACGCCCTCGTCGCTCCACAGCGCGAGGAGCCGGCGCCCGAACGCGTCGTCGCCGACCCGCGTGACGTAGGCGCTGCGAGCGCCCAGTCGCGCCGCCGCGATCGCCATGTTGGACGTGTCCCCGCCGAAGCCCTGCAGCCAGGTGCGCGGATCCTCGCTGCGCGCCTGGTTGAACTCCACCATCGCCTCGCCCAGCGCGACGATGTCATGCCGGCTCATCGCTTGGGCAGGGCGCGAAACGCGCTCGCGTACGCCGCCGCGCCCGCGCGCACCTGCGCGGGATCGGCGCCCGGCTTGTACAGGTTGGAGCCGGTGCCGAAGCCCGCGGCGCCTTCGGCCCACCACGGCGCCATGTTGTCGGGGCGAATGCCGCCGACCGCGAACACGAGCGTCGCCTTCGGCAGCACCGCGCGCCACGCGCGCAACGCGGCGGGGACCATCGCTTCGGCCGGAAACATCTTGAGCCCGTCGGCACCTGCGTCGAGCGCCGCGAACGCTTCGGTCGGCGTCGCGACACCCGGCAGGCACACCCGCTCGAGGCGCTTCGCCTCGCGGATCACGGCCGTATCGGCGTGCGGCATCACGATCAGGCGTCCGCCCGCGTCGCGCACGCGCGCCACGTCGGATGCATCGAGCACCGTTCCGGCGCCGACGAGACAGCGGTCGCCGAAGCGCGCGGCCAGGCGCCGGATCGACTCGAACGGCTGCGGCGAGTTGAGCGGCACCTCGAGAATGCGGAAACCTTCCGCATGCAGCGCGTCGGCGATCGCGGGGATTTCCACCGGCGTGATACCGCGCAGCACCGCGACGAGCGGCAGCGGCGACAGGTAATCGGTGAGCTTCATCCGTCGACCTCGTTCCCGGGTGGCGTCAGGCACGCGACGGCGAGTCGGCGGCGGCCATCAGGCCGGCGCGTTGCGCAATGCGCCAAAGACCCGCGGCGGCCGCGTCCTCGCTGCCGCGCTCGGTGAGCGCGCCCGCATCGCCGAGCGCCAGATCATAGCGCTCGGCGAGCGCATGACTCCCGATGATCCGGACCTTGGACGGGTCCACGCCGGCGCGCAGCGCCCAGGTCCGGGCGGCGCGGATCTCGCGGCCGATCAAGAGCCCCGACAGCCAGTCGGCCACGGCGTCGGAGTCGAGCGTCCCGGCGAGCGCCAGCGTGCGCGCGCCGAAGACGTCGTGCGCGAGCTCGCCGTCGGCGAGGCCGCGCGCGACGCCCTGCGCGAATGCATCGCGCGCGAATGCGCCCGGCTCGTGGCCGGCGAGACGTCCCAGCATGCTGTGGTCGAGCAGAACCGCGTAGAGCTCGCCGGTCATGAACGTCGTGAAATCGACGATCCGGCCGTGCTCGACGCGCGCCCACTTGCTGTGGGTTCCCGGCAGCACGGCGAGCACCGCCTCCTCGGTGCCCACGGCGCCGAGCAACTGCGTCTCCTCGCCGCGCATGACGTCGGGCACGCCGGCCGCATCGCGCGTCATCACGCCGGGAACGATCGTCAGCGCCGCGAGCGGGGCCTGCACGAGGTGATCGGCGAGCGCGGTGAGCGACGCCGGACAATCGACGTACGGAGCCTCGACCCACCCCTGGCGGCTGCCGATCATCCCGCACGCGATGCGGGGTACCGATCGCGCGCTCCACGCTTCGAGCAGCCGGGCGAGCGCGGGCTCGAAGCGACCCTCGCGAACGTGTTTGATGCCCAGGGGAACGCTCCGGCGCTCGAGGACGCAACCGTCCGCGTCCAGGCAATAGGCGCGCGCCGTGGAGGTTCCCCAATCGATCGCGACGAGCGCCGTGGCGGCCAATCGGGTGTCTACCAGCGCTGCGCGGCTTCGTCGTCGCTCGACCGCGCCTCGACCCAGCGTTCGCCGTCGGGCAGGCGCTCCTTCTTCCAGAACGGGGCGCGCGTCTTCAAATAGTCGATCACGAACTCGCAGGCTTCGAACGCCGTCCCGCGATGCGCGCTGGTGACGACGACGAGGACGATCTGGTCGCCCGGCGCGAGCGCCCCGACGCGATGGACGACGAGCGCGTCACGAATGTCGAAGCGGCGGTGCGCCTCGGCGACGATTTCCTCGAGCGCGGCCTCGGTCATGCCGGGGTAGTGCTCCAGTGTCAGCCCGGTGACGGTCGCGGCATCGTTGACGTCGCGCACCGTGCCGATGAACGCCGCGATCGCGCCGACGCCGTTGTCCGTCGCGCGAAGGCGGGCGATCTCGGCGCCCGCCTCGAAATCCTGGGTCTGCACGCGAACGGCCATGCCCGCTCAGCCGCCGGTCACCGGCGGAAGAATCGCCAGCTCGTCGCCGTCGCGGATCGGCCGCTCGTTGCGGGCAAGCCGCTGGTTGACCGCAAAGCGCACGGCCCGCCCCGGCGCCAGCTCGGCTGCCCATGCGCCGCCCCGTTGCCGCAACGCCTCGATCACGCTCCCGACGCTCGGCGCATCCTCCGCGGCGAGCTCGAGCGTCTCGCCGGCGCATCCGAATGCTTCGCGAAGCCGGGCGAGATAGACGAGGCGGACGGACAGGACCGTGGAAACCGAATCGCGCATGCTGCGGCACAAAAGCAAAGGCGCCGGCTTCCCTGCCGGCGCCTCTATTGTACGTCGCTCGCCGCGCGTCAGAACCTGAACTGCATCCCGAACTGCAACTGGTCGGAATCGGGCAGCGGCCCCGTGACGGCCTCGCCGGCGAAGCGGCTGAAGCGCGCGTATTCGAGGCGCAGCCCGAGCGCCGGCGTCACGTCGTAACGCACGCCGACGCCGTAATTCACGCCGTCACGCAGCCGTCGCGGCTCGCTCGGGGGCAATGCCGCCAGCGCGTAGGACGGCACGGGCTCGCCCTGCGCATAACCGAGGCGCCCATACAGCGAGAAGCGGCTGCGGAACGACCAGCTCGTGTAGACGTCCGCGTTCCACGTGCGGGACCCCAGCTCCGGCGTGCTCGCGAGCGTCAGCCCGACGCCGCGTGGAGCGGCGGCATCGGAAGGCCGCAGCGCATACCGATCGGCGGTCGAGAACGACCCTTCCACCGCCAGGTCGTTCGCCCATCGGTAGCCGCCGAAGACGAGCGCCCGCCGCGCGGTGTCGTCGCTGACGGGGGAGGCGAAGCGTCCCCACGCGGACGCGAGGTGGCCGAGGTTGACGCCGGCGGCGTCGGTTCCCGCATCACGCAGCGCCACGCCCCCGTAGAACCCCGCTTGGCCCGGGGCTTGGGCGGGACGCTCCTGCGCTCGCGCCGCGGACGCGGCCGCGGAAACGATGAGGAAAAGTACGACAAGTGCTTGTTTTTCTGTCATAATTTCTGACCGCCTCGAACCTTGCCCACCCGCAGGCCGTCACGCAGGCGTTGCCTTGGGCAGTCGGTTCGATCGCAGGTTCAACGTACGCCGCCTTCCCGGATTCGTCAATTGGCGACACGCCAGACGGCGGCCCGCTCGATCACGAACGTGGCGATTCCGGCCGAGTCGTCCAGGGAGAACGCCGGGAGCGGCGTCCGCAGCCGGGCGGGCGCATCGGTGGCGATCCCGACGATATGGGGGTCGGCCGGGTGCAGCGGCGGCTTGCCGAGCGACTCGCGCCAGATCTCGAGCTTGGGAAAGGCGGCCCGCTTCCAGCCCTCGACGAGGACGAGGTCGCAGGGGGAAAGCCGCGCGAGCGCCTCCGCGAGCGCCATTTCCGGCGCGCCGCGCAACTCGTGGATCAGGGCCCAGCGGATCGCCGACGTGACCAGGACCTCCGAGCATCCCGCCATCCGGTGGCGATGCGAATCCTTGCCGGGCTGATCGACGTCGAAGTCGTGGTGCGCGTGCTTGACGAGCGACACGCGCAGTCCGCGCTCGGTGAGCCGCGGCACGAGTGCTTCGATCAGCGTCGTCTTGCCGCTGCCGGACCAGCCGGCGAAGCCGAATACGCGCATGGCTATCGCACGGACCCGCTCGCGCCGCCGGCGCGGCGCGCGCTTCGCCAGGGCGCGGCCGCCGCGGGCTTGCCAGCGTCGCGCGCGAGACCGGAGTGGACGACCGCGCCCTCCCACACCATCACGCCGGCGGCAAGCCCGTCATCGGCGGCGATTGCGGCGGCGACCCCGCGATCGGCAAGGCTTCGCACCCTGGGAAGCGTCGCCGCGGCGAGGGCGAGCGTCGCGGTGCGGGCGACGAGCGCGGGCATGTTCGGTACCGCGTAGTGGACCACACCCTCCTCCACGAACGTCGGATCGGACAGCGACGTCATTCGCGACGTTTCCGCGATCCCGCCCTGGTCGATGCCGACGTCCACGATCGCCGAGCCCGCGCGCATCGCGCGCACCGCTTCGCGGCGAATCAGCTTCGGCGACAGCGTTCCCGGCTCGAGCACCGCGCCGATCACGAGATCGGCCTCCGCGATCGCGGCATCGAGCGCCTCGGCCGCTTCGGCGAGCACCGCGACCGCGACCGGCGTGCCGTTCCGCGCGAGCGAGCGCTCGAGCATGTCGAGACGCGCGGCGCCGCGCGAAAAGACCTGCACGCGGCACCCCAGCCGCGCCGCGATCCGCGCCGCCTCGCCGCCGACGTTGCCCGCGCCGATCACGACGACGCGCGCCGCGGCCACATCGTCGACGCCGGTGATCAGCGTGCCGTTGCCGCCCGCGACCGTCTGCAACGCCTGCGCGCCGACGAGCGGCGCGAGCCTGCCGGCGATGCGCGACATCGGCGCGAGCAGCGGCAGCCGCCCGTCCGCATCGCGCACCGTCTCGTACGCGATGACGCGCACGCCCGTCGCCAGGACCGTCTCGAGCAGCGCCGGGTCGCGATTGAGCTGCGCGAAGCCGAAGACCGTCGCGCCCGCGCGCAGCCGTGGATACTCCGCGCGCTGCACTTCCTTCACCTTTACGATCAGCGGGCACTCCCAGACGTCGTCCGCATCGGCCGCGATCCGCGC
>DASURV010000185.1:0-3390 GCA_036375455.1 Casimicrobiaceae bacterium
GGAACTTCGTAGCGCAGCCAGTCGCGCGTGCGGCCGAGGATCCGGACGTGCTGCGGCATGAGCCCCACTTCCTCGCGCAGCTCCCGGTACATCGCCTGCTCGGGCGCCTCGCCGGGGTTGATGCCGCCTTGCGGAAACTGCCAGGAGTGCTCGCGGATCCGTTTGCCCCAGAAAACCAGGTTTCTGCCGTTGACGATGACGATGGCGACGTTCGGGCGATAGCCGTCACGGTCGAGCATCGTGGTCACCCCGATGCAAATTGATTGACCTTATTGTTGCACAGGACGACGGGTGTTGCCTAGCGGCGACAGGCCGCCGAGCTTGTAGACGACGATCTGGCCGTCGCGGTACGTCGGGGGGCCCAGCCTTTCGGCGATCGCCGGCATGCATGCGGTGATGTCGGGCCACAGCTTCCCGGGGTCGCTCGCGGTCCTCCCCGGCGTCCGGTGCAGGACGAGGTAGTCGCCGCCATGCGTGTCGCCGCGGAGGAGCGAGGACAGGTGCACCATTTCACGCAGCCTCATGCCCGTGGCCTCCTCGGGATATTCGCCGTAATCGCGCAGGCCGCACAACGGTGTCGTCAGGCCGATCCTGATCCGCTGGCGATGCACGTCCTGGTACAGCGACTGCGCGTTGAAATGGGACTCGAGCCGCCACGGCGCCTCGATCAGCGTCACGGTTCCCGGCGGCAGCTTCGCGAGCTCCCGATAGAACGCCGGGATCGGATCGTCGCGCGCGTAGCGACGATAGGGATTGTGCGCGGCGTCGTAATCGAACTGATAGCGCAGGTGTCCCCAGAACTGGTTCGGATAGTGCCATTCGGCCGGGATCGGCCCCGCCGCGAGAAGGCCGGTCGCGAGCAGCGCCGCGACGAGCGCTTCCGCGGGCGGACGACGCAGCAGGTCGAGCATCGCGGCGGCGCCCTCCGCCGAGAGCAGCAGCACGAACGGCAATGCCGGCAACAGGTAGCGCGCCAGGACCAGCGGGTGAAAGATCCATTCCGCGCCGCTCGAGGCGACGACCACCGTGCCGGCGCCCGCGACGGTCGCGAGATACCACGCGAGATCGCGGTCGCGCCGCAGCAGGCGGGTGAAACCGACGATCGCGCAGGCCCACAACGCCGCCGCGACGAGCAGCCGCCCGGTCCCCGCGAGCATCAGCGACGTCCGATAGAGGCTCTCGAGCGTGACGGCGTCCTTGCCCGCCTTCCCGCTGAGCTGTCCCCAATCGACGACCAGCGGCGGCAGGATCGCGAGCGCGAGCGGAAGCGCCGTCGCGACCGCGAGAACCGCCAGCCGGCGGAAGGGCTGGCCCGGGGATCGGCAGGCCGCGGGACCGCGAAGCCGGTCCCCGCGCGCTGCGGCGCCGCCGCGGGCGAGGATTTCGGCTCGAAGCAGCGCCGGCGCGCCGTAGTAGACGAACGGCAGCAGCGTGAAAGGCAGCGTGACCGGATGGAGCCAGGCGGCACCGAACGTCGCGACCGCGTAGAGCGCCGCGTCACCCCTGCGGCCGGTGAGCCACCACGAGCGAAACGCGACGATCGCGACGAACGTCAGCAGGCTCGTCAGCGCGTACGGACGCGCGACCTTGCTGTGATAGACGAGCAGCGGCGAGAGCGCCGCGAGCGCCAGCCAGATCGCGCGCGCGGGCAGCGACACCCATCGCGCGAGCAGCCGCGACCCGACGAGGAGCAGACCGATGCCGGCCAGCAGCGGCGGCAGATGCATCCCCCATTCGGACAGGCCGATCGTCCGGTACAGCCCCTGGTAGTAGAGCGTCAGCGGAATGCTGTAATCGGCATAGCCGAAATGCGTGAGGATGTCGAGCGGCCCCGAGCCGAGGAGCTTGTGGATCGCGTGCCATTCGTCGTCGATCAGGACCTGGCTGTCGATCTGCCACGCGCGGAGCGCCGCTCCGGCGAGAAAGGCGGCGAGCAGCAGCAGGTTCCACGCCGCGGCAGGGCGCTTCACAGTCCTGGGCTCGGCTTGCAGTTTGCCCGCCGTGCCCTTCGGTTCACCCTCCATGCTCCAGCCCGCCCGAACACTCGCCGGCCGGCGCGAGGATCCCCTGCCGCGGCAGGCGCCACTGCGCGGCGGGCGAGAAGATCCGCGGCTTCGCGAGCCCCATCCGCCACAGGCGGTACTGCGCGCTCACCCGCACCACGCCCAGCCCGTACACGACCGATCGCGCGAAATCGATCTCGCTCGCATCCTCGAAGTACTTCGTCGGGCAGGAGATCTCGCCGATCCGCATGCCGAAGGCGTGCGCCTGCACGAGCATCTGGTTGTCGAAGATGAAGCCGTCCGAATTGGCGAGCAGCGGCAGGTCGGTGAGCACGCGGCGCGAGAACGCGCGATAGCCGGTATGGAATTCCGACAGCTTCGTGCCGATCACGAGGTTCTGGAGCGCCGTGAGGACGCGGTTCGCGACGTACTTGTACAACGGCATGCCGCCGCGCAGCGCCGTGTTGCCGAGAATCCGCGATCCGATGACGACGTCGTAGACGCCCGAGGCGATCATGCCGGCCATCGCGGTGATGAGGCGCGGCTCGTACTGGTAGTCCGGATGCAGCATGACGACGATGTCCGCTCCGTCGGCGAGCGCGGCGGCGTAGCAGGTCTTCTGGTTCGCGCCGTAGCCGAGATTGCGCGGGTGGCGGTGCGTGATGAGGCCGAGGTCCCGCGCGACGGCGAGCGTCGCGTCGTCGCTCCCATCGTCGACGAGCAACGTCATGTCGACGACGTCGTGCGGAATCGCGCGGTAGCATTGCGCGAGCGTCTTCGCCGCGCGATACGCCGGCATCACGACGGCGACCTTCTGTCCGTGAAGCACGATTTCGATCCGAGCGCGACAGGCGCGCGTGCGGATCATACGCGCGTCGCCCCCGCGCGAGGATCAGTCGGCGGCTAGCGGAACACCCACCAGCGATAGACGAGATAATTGACGATCGTCAGCATGACCGTCGTCAGCACCTGCGCCGGCCAGACGGGGATGCCCGATTGCGTCAGCGCGGCGAGCAGCGCGGAGTTCGCCGCGAGCTGCGCCGCGATCGCGACGACGAAGCGCATGCCCGCGGCGTGCACGCCGCGCGTCGGCGTGAAGATGTGCGCGTACGACAGAGCGAAGCGCGTCAGCGCGCCCGCCAGGAAGCCGACCGCGCTCGCCGGCACCGGCGCCAGTCCGCCGCGGATGAGCGCGTACATCACGCCGTAGTGCGCAGCGACCGCGGCGAATCCGGTGACGACGTGCAGCGAGAAGCTGTGCAGCCAATGCAGGACGCCGCTGCCGCGCGGCCGGCGCAGCAGCGTGCGCGCGAGCGTCGCGAGCGGGTGCGACCGACGGGAGGCTCCCTGGTCCGACAATAGGTGGGGTTCCGGTTAGCGGCACCGC
>DASURV010000186.1:0-4720 GCA_036375455.1 Casimicrobiaceae bacterium
TCGCGTAGCGGGTGCCGGAGCCCTCCTTGATCGCGCGTATCGAGCCCGTGGCCGCGATCGAGCCATACGCGACGTCGACGTCGTCGAGGCGCGTGGTCGTGCCCGATCGCGCGATCTTCGTCGCGAGCCTCGCTGCCTTGCCCCCCACCTCGCCCTTCACCGCGACCGGATACGGCGATTGCTGCCGGAGCCACAGCTCGGCGGGTCCGAGATCGCCGGCGAGCGCAATCGGCACGTCGTCGATCTTGCCGCGGAACTCCACCGCCACCGGCGACTGCAGGTTGCGGGCGTGCAGCGACATCCGCTCGATCGACGCGCGGGTGAGCTTGCCGGTGGCGCCGTTGCGATACGTCAGCGTCCCGTCGCGAATCTCGAAGCTGGCGATGCCGAACGCCTCCATCGCGGGCCCGACGCTCGGCGGCGTCGCCGATGCACTCGTCGCGGCGGAGCGGAATTCCCAGTTGCCGCGGCCGCTCGCGTCGGTCTCGAGCGCGATGACCGGCTCGACCAGCGTGAACTGCACGACCTCGAAGCGCCGCGACAGCAGCGGAAGCAGCGCGATCTGCGCTTCGACCCGCTTCGCGGCCAGCATGTCGCGCGTCTTCGACCAGGGCGCGTTGCCGAACGTGACGTCCGGCAACACGATCTTCGGCTCGAGCGAGAGCGTGATGTCGACGGGTCCCCGCACGCCGAGGTCGCGCCCGGTCTCGGCCTTGACGCGCGCGGCGAGCGGCGCGACGAACCGGTTCGGATCGACGGTCGCGATGGCGATCGCGACGCCGATCAGCAGCAGCGCGGCCAGCCCGGCGGCAACGCCGAGGATGATCCAAACGGCGCGAGGCATCGTCACATTCTAGACCCGCGCAGGCGCGATGCGTTCGTGCGAGCGAACGCCGCGGTGCGACGGCGCGAACGGCTAGCGCAGCGAGGCGTTGACGTCCGCGAGCGCGGCGTCTCCGGGGACGAGGTCCGCGTCGCCGAGGCTGTTGAGGGGCACGCGCACCGTATCGAGCGCCGCGTGCAGGTCGTCGCTGCCGCTATCGACGTAGAGCAGGCCCGTCACCACCTCGCCCTTCGCGCGGTGCGCCTCGAGGTATGCCATCGCCCCGACCTTGTCGGACGGGTCGTAGGTCGCATCGAGCTTGCGCAGCCGGATCGTCCCGCCGTCGTGCAGCACGACGTCGCGGACGCTTCCCTGCGGATAGTCGGCGTCGATCGGCGCGCGCTCCGGCATGAAATCGAGCCGATTCACCGCGTCGTTGTGCTCGCGCACGTAGTCGTAGCTCTTCGTCGAGCCCGGATGGTTGTTGAAGGCCACGCATGGGCTGACGACGTCGATGAACGCCGCGCCGCGATGCGCGACCGCCGCCTTGATCAGCGGCACGAGCTGCGCCTTGTCGCCCGAGAAGCCGCGCGCGACGAACGTCGCCCCGAGCGCGAGCGCGAGGAGCACGAGATCGATCGGCTCGTCGCTGTTGACCGCGCCGCGCTTGCTCCTGCTGCCCTTGTCGGCGGTGGCCGAGAACTGGCCCTTCGTCAGGCCGTACACGCCGTTGTTCTCGACGACGTAGACCATGTTGACGCCGCGGCGCAGCACGTGCGCGAACTGGCCGAGCCCGATCGATGCCGAATCGCCGTCGCCCGAGACGCCGAGATAGATCAGGTCGCGGTTCGCGAGCGCCGCGCCGGTGAGCACCGACGGCATCCGGCCGTGCACGCTGTTGAAGCCGTGCGAGTTGCCGAGGAAATACGTCGGCGTCTTCGACGAGCAGCCGATGCCGGACAGCTTCGCCACGCGGTGCGGTGCGACGTCGAGCTCGTAGAACGCCTGGATGATCGCCGCCGAGATCGAATCGTGGCCGCAGCCCGCGCAGAGCGTCGAGATCGCGCCCTCGTAGTCGCGCCGCGTATAGCCGAGCGCGTTCCTCGGCAGCCCGGGGTGGTGGAGTTTCGGCTTGGCGAGATAGGTCATCGTCAGGGATCAGGGATCAGGGATCAGGCGACAGGTTTCAGGCAACAGGCATCGGGATCGTTGTTCGGCACCAGTGCGATCGGTCAAGCAGCTCTGCCGCCGCTCTTCCTGATCCCTGAGCCCTGATACCTGATCCCTGACAACGGCGTCACGTTGTAGAGCCGGGCCTTCTCGCCGATCTCGCGCGTGATGAAGCGCTCGGTGATCGGCGTGCCGTCGTAATGGAGCACCGACGTGAGCTTCGCCGGGTCGATCCCGCATTCGTTGACGAGCATCGTCTTGAGCTGCGCGTCGCGGTTCTGCTCGACGACGAACACGTGCTCGTGCGCGGCGATGAAATCGGCGATCGCGTCGTCGAAGGGAAAGCCGCGAATGCGCAGCCGGTCGAGATGGACGTCCTGGCGCTCGAGCTCCGCGAGCGACTCGGCCATCGCCGCGCCGGTCGACCCGAACCAGACGACGCCGGCCGTCGTCGGCCGTGCCGCCGGCGTGATCACCGGTTTCGGCACCAGCGTCTTCGCCGTCTCGAACTTGCGCAGCAGCCGCTGCATGTTGTCGACGTACGCCGGCCCCTCCTCGGTGTAGCGGGCGTAGCGGTCCTTCGTCGTGCCGCGCGTGAAGTAGCCGCCCTTCGACGGATGGGTGCCGGGATACGTGCGATAGGGAATGCCGTCCCCGTCGACGTCGAGGTAACGGCCGAAATCGCGGCCCGCCTCGAGGTCCTGCGCCGTCATCACCTTGCCGCGGTCCATGCGCCGTGCGTCGTCCCAGGCGAGCGGCTCGGTGAGCCAGTCCTGCATGCCGATGTCGAGGTCGAGCATCACGAACACCGGCGTCTGCAGCCGGTCGGCGAGGTCGAAGGCGAGCGCGCCGAACTCGAAGCATTCGCGCGGGTCCTCGGGCAGGAGCAGCACGTGCTTCGTGTCGCCGTGCGACGCGTATGCGCACGAGAGCAGGTCCGCCTGCTGCGTGCGCGTCGGCATGCCGGTCGACGGACTGCCGCGCTGCACGTCGAACAACACCGCCGGGATCTCGGCGAAGTAGGCGAGCCCGAGGAATTCCTGCATCAGCGAAATGCCGGGGCCCGACGTCGCCGTGAACGCGCGCGCCCCGTTCCACGCCGCGCCGATCACCATCCCGATCGAAGCGAGCTCGTCCTCGGCCTGCACGATCGCGTAACGGCGCTCGCCGGTCACCGGGTCGGTGCGGAACTTGCGGCACCACTTCTGGAAGCTTTCGGCGAGCGACGACGACGGGGTGATCGGATACCACGCCGCGACGGTGGCGCCTCCGTAGACGGCGCCCAGCGCGGCGGCCGCATTCCCGTCGATGAAGACCCGCGCCCCGACCGCATCGCGACGGGCCACCGACAGGCCGATCGGGCACTGGAAGTTCGCGAGCGCGTACTCGCGTCCCATCCGCAGCGCCTTGCGGTTCGACTCGAGCAGGGCCTCCTTGCCGCGATACTGCTCCGAGAAGAGGCGCTCGATCTCGCCGGCGTCGATGTCGAGCAGCGCCGAGAGCGCGCCCAGGTAGATGATGTTCTTGAAGAGTTGCCGCTGGCGGGCGTCGTTGTATTCGGCATTGCAGATCGCCGTCAGCGGAACGCCGAGCAGCGCGACGTCCTCGCGGAACTTCGACGGCGGCAGCGGCTTCGTCGAGTCGTAGAACAGATAGCCGCCCGGCTCGAGCTCCGCGACGTCCTTGTCCCACGTCTGCGGGTTCATCGCGACCATCAGGTCGACGCCGCCGCGGCGCCCGCGCCATCCCGCCTCGACGATGCGCACCTCGTACCACGTCGGCAGGCCCTGGATGTTCGACGGAAAGATGTTGCGCGCGGCGACCGGCACGCCCATGCGCAGGATCGCCCGCGCGAACAGCCCGTTGGCGGACGCCGACCCGGAGCCGTTGACGTTCGCGAACTTGACGACGAAGTCGTTGACGCGAGCCAGCGGCTTCACGCGCGCGTCCATGCGGTCCCCGGATGCGATCGGTTCGAGTCCATTGAAGCGGCCCCCTCAGTCCGCCGCCATGCCGACGAACTCGGCCGGCGCGCGCCTGCGCACGACGTGCGCGCGGTCGTCGGCGCGCGCCATGTCGAGCAGGAACTTCTGCATGTCCCAGGCGCCGGTCGGGCAGCGCTCGGCGCACAGGCCGCAGTGCAGGCAGACGTCCTCGTCCTTCGCCATCACGCGCCCGGTCCTGACGGGCGCCGACACGTAGAGCGCCTGCTCGGCATTGCGCGCCGGCGCGGTCAGGCGCTGCCGCAGGTCCGCCTCCTCGCCGTTCGCCGTGAACGTGATGCAGTCCATCGGGCAGATGTCGACGCAGGCATCGCATTCGATGCAAAGCTTGTCGCTGAAGATCGTCTGCACGTCGCAGTTGAGACAGCGCTGCGCTTCGGCGTAGGCGAGCTTCGGGTCGAAGCCGAGCTCGACCTCGGTGCGGATGTCCTTCAGCGCGATCGTGACGTCCTTCAGCGGCACGCGGTAGCGGCGATCGCCGTGGATCGCGTTGTCGTAGCTCCACTCGTGGATGCCCATCTTCTGCGACACGAGGTTCACGTGCGGCGGCGGGCGCCGCGTGAGCGGCTCGCCGCGGCACTGCAGGTCGATCGAGATCGCCGCGTCGTGCCCGTGCGCGACCGCCCAGATGATGTTCTTCGGCCCGAATGCGGCATCGCCGCCGAAGAACACGCCCGGGCGCGTCGACGCCATCGTCGTGTGATCGACGACCGGCATCCCCCAG
>DASURV010000187.1:0-5640 GCA_036375455.1 Casimicrobiaceae bacterium
GGTTGCAGCGGGTGCGCAAGCAGCGCGCGCTGGCTGAGCAGGCTCCGATGATAGCGAAACAGCGCGAGGCCCGCCACCGACCCGGCGAGCCTGCGCAACGCTGCGGCGAAATCGGCATTCTCGCCGGGTGCGCCACCCGCGCGCACCCGCGCGAGGTCGGCGCACCAGCCGAGCAGCCAGTCGATCACCGCGCCCAGTTGCTCGCGGCGCGCATCGCGCGGGACCGCATCGATTCGCGCGCCGAGATCGGTGACGGACAGCTGCTGCGGGGAAGCCAGCGCGCTGATCCACGCGCTCCGCTCGGCCTGATGAGCGGCATCGGCCAATGCCTGCGCGCGCAACGGAGCGCCTCCGGCCTGCGCGAGCGCGCGCTCTGCGTCGTCGATGCCCTGCGCGGCGAGCCAAGCGCGAGCCTCTCCGGCGGTCGGGCGCGGCGCCGCGACCCGCTGGCACCGGCTGACGATCGTTGCCGGCAGCCTGCCCGGCAGGTGCGACACCAGCACGAAATACGTGCCGGCTGGCGGCTCCTCGAGCGTCTTCAGCAGCGCGTTGGCCGCGGATGCGTGCATCCGCTCCGCGGGCACGATCAGCGCGACCTTGGCGCCGCCGCGGTGGCTCGTGAGCTCCGCCCAATGCGTCAGCGCGCGGATGCGCTCGACGGAAATCCACTCGACCCGCTTCGCCTCCTCGTCCTCGATCTCGATCGGCTCGACGACGCGCAAGTCCGGATGCTGGCCGGCGGCCTCGTAGCGACAACCCGCGCACGTCCCGCAGGGTCCCCCTTCGGCGGTGCGCGCCTCGCAGAGGAGCGTCCGCGCGAGAAATTGCGCCAGCACCCGCTTGCCGATGCCCTCGGGGCCTGCCACGAGCGTCGCGTGCGGCCACGACGCGCGCCGCGCGAGCAGCGCCCGCGCGAGCGCGTCCTGCCATGGAAACGGTGCGGCACGCGGATCCTGCGGCGCCGCCCGCTCCCCGATCTCGTCGTCGTCCGGCGTCACAGTGCGTCGAGGATCTGCGCCAGACGCGCGCGCACGTCGTCGAGCGGCCGCGTGGCGTCGACGATGCGAAAGCGCACGGGTTCGGCGGCCGCGCGCGCGAGGTAGGCGTTGCGCACGCGCTCGAAGAATGCGAGCGCCTCGCGCTCGAACTTGTCGAGTCGCCGGCCGTTTTCCCGCATCCGGTCGAGCCGCTCGCGGGAGACCGCGCCCGGGACGTCGAACAGCAGCGTCAGGTCCGGGTTGCAGCGGCCGTGCAGCAGGCGCTCGAGCATGGCGATCAGCTCGATCGGAACGCCGTGTCCCGCGCCCTGATACGCGTACGTCGCGTCGGTGAAGCGGTCGCACAGCACGTCGTCGCCCCGCAATAGCGCCGGCTCGATCACCTGCACGACGTGCTCGCGGCGCGCCGCGAAGATCAACAGCGCTTCGCTTTCGTGCGTCATCGACTGGCGCAGCAGCAGCTCGCGCAGCGCCTCGCCGAGCGCCGTGCCGCCGGGCTCCCGCGTCGCCACGACCTGCCTGCCGCGCGCCGCCAGCGCCTGCGCGAGCCAGGCTGCATGCGTGCTCTTCCCCGCGCCGTCGATGCCTTCGAGCGTGATGAAGCGGCCGCGCGGCGGTTGGGGAGGCACGGGAGCGGCGGTCGGGACGCGGGCTTCTCTGGAATTCCGGGCGCGGTCAGCGACCGCCCTTCTGATATTTTGACACGGCCCGATTGTGGTCCGTCAGGCTCGCCGAGAACTCCGACGTGCCGTCGCCGCGCGAAACGAAATACAGGTACGGTGTCGCCGGCGGATTGACGACGACGTCGAGCGACGCCTGCGACGGCAACGCGATCGGCGTCGGCGGCAAACCCTCGCGCAGGTACGTGTTGTACGGCGAATCGGCCTCGAGGTCGCGCTTGCGCAGGTTGCCGTCGAAGCGGCTCCCCATCCCGTAGATGACCGCCGGATCGGTCTGCAGGCGCATGCCGCGCTTCAGGCGGTTGACGAGCACCGAGGCGATCAGCGGGCGATCCTGCGCGTGCCCGGTCTCCTTCTCGACGATCGAGGCGAGGATCAGCGCCTGGTACGGCGAGGCGAGCGGCAGGTCCGGCGCGCGCCGCGCCCATGCCGCCTCGAGCCGCTCGTGCATCGCCCGATAGGCGCGCTTCAGCACCGCAACGTCGCTGCTGCCGCTCGCGAAGTAATACGTGTCGGGAAAGAACAGTCCTTCCGGAGCGCTCTCCGTCGCGCCGATTCGCGCCAGCAGGTCGGCGTCGGGCAAATCGACCACCGTGTGCTTGACGTCGGCGCTGTCGCGCAGCGCGCGCTTCATTTCCGCGAACGTCGTGCCCTCGACGATCGTCAGAGCCGTTTGCGTCACGTCCCCCTGCGTCAGCTTCGCGAGCAGTTGCGGCAGCGTGATCCCCTGCTCGATCTCGTAGCTGCCCGCCTTGATCGCGCGATCGACGTTGCGCCAGCGCGCAAGCGCCGTCAGCGCGGCGCGGTGAGGCACGACGCCCGCGTCCTGCAGCATGCGTCCGACGCTCGCGACCGAGGCGCCGGCGCGGACTTCGAAATCGAACGGGCTGCGCGGCAGCGGAAGCGGCTGGCGATACCACACCCATCCGAGCGCGACCGCGATGGCCAGCGCCGCGAGGAGCACCAGGACGAGGAGGCTTGCGATGCGGGCTTTGCGCATGCGGATCGGCAGTTGCGCACCCGCGACACGCGTCGAACGGCGACCCCCTCCGGAATGCCGGTGCGTAACGACCCGCAGATTATAATGGCCCGATGATCGCGCCCGCGCCGTGCCCATTCCGCCGCAAGGCAGGCGCGGCACGCGCCGCGCATCGGCCCGGCGCGGTGCCCACGGCGGCGCGCCGACGCGGCTTCACGCTGATCGAGATCATGGTGGTCATCGTGATCCTCGGCGTGCTCGCGGCGCTCGTCGTGCCGAGCGTGCTCTCCCGCACCGACGATGCGCGCATCGTCGCGGCGAAGAGCGATCTCGCCGCGATCCGCCAGGCGTTGAAGCTCTACCGGCTCGACAACCAGCGCTATCCGACCACCGAGCAGGGATTGAACGCGCTGGTGGCGAAACCCGCCGAGCCGCCGCTGCCGCCGAACTGGAAGCCCGGCGGCTATCTGGAGAAGCTGCCCCGCGATCCCTGGGGCCGGCCGTATCAATACCTCAACCCCGGGCTCAAGAGCGACGTCGACGTGTTCACCTATGGCGCCGACGGCCAGCCGGGCGGCAGCGGCGCGGATGGCGACATCGGCTCCTGGGATCTGTAGCAGCGCGGGACGAGGATTCGCCCGGAGACGGCGCGGGCGCGCGCGGGGCCGCGAACATGCGTGATACCGCACGCGCTCACCCGTTCGCGCGATTCACGCCCGCCCCCCCACCCGCGGGATTCACGCTCGTCGAGATCCTCGTCGTCATCGTCATCCTCGGCATCGCCGCCGGGCTCGCACTCGCGCTGGTCGACCCGGACGAGCGCGACGTCTCGGCGCGCGAGGCGCGGCGCTTCGCCGGTGCGCTCGAATACGCGGCGCAGCGCGCGCAATGGCGCAACGAGATGCTCGGCGTCTCGGCGGAGCGGCGCGTGCTGCGCTACTGGCGGCGCGATCCTGCGAACGACCGCTGGCTCGTCGTCGACGACGACGACGTGCTGCGGGCGCATGCGCTCCCGGAGCCGATCGACGCGCTCGCGCTCGCCTACGCGGGCCGCGGTCTCGCCTCGAACGCGATCGTCCCGCTGCGCGCATCCGGACGCAACGAGCCGTTCGCGTTCCTGTTCGCGACGCCGCGCTTTCGCACGGTCATCGCCGTCGATCCGCTGAACCGCGTGTCGATCGCGGGCCCGGTGGAGAACGGTCCGTGATGCGTCGCTCCCGCGCGTTCACGCTGATCGAGGTCCTGGTCGCGCTCACCGTCGTGGCCGTGGCGCTCGCCGCCGGCATGCGGGCGCTCGCGCAGGGCGCGGACGGCGCGACGTCGCTCAAGATGCGCACGCTGGCGCTGTGGGTCGCGCAGAATCGGCTCGCGCAGGCGCAACTCGCCGACCCCTGGCCCGCGGGCGGGACGACGCGCGGCGACGAGACACAGGCGGGCGTGCGCCTCGTCTGGCAGCGGACGATCACCGAGACGCCGAACCCCGCGTTTCGCAAGATCGAGATCGTCGTCGCCGACCCGCTCGTCCCCGACTACGCGCTGGCGCGGCTCGCCGGCTACCTCGGCAATGCGCATCGCTGAGGCGTCGGCCTCGCAACGGCTCGCGCCAGGCCGCGTCGCGCTCGCGGGTTGCAGCCGCGGTCGCGGCTTTACGCTGGTCGAGGCGCTCGTCGCCGTAGCGATCCTCGCGCTGGTCGCGCTGCTCGCATGGCGCGCGACTGCGGCCATGACCGATGGCGAGGCGCGCCTTGCGGCCGAAAGCGCGCGCTGGCGCCAACTCGACGCGCTGCTCACGCGGATGGAGGCCGACGTGCGGACGGCGATTCCGCGCAGCGTCCGTCACGGTGCGCAGACCGAGGCCGCGTGGTATGCGTTTCCGGAGGATGCGGCCGGCGACACGTCGCTCGTGTTCACGCGCGCCGGTCCCGATGCGATCGACGAGCCCGGCAGCGGCGGCCAGCGCGTCGGCTACCGGCTTCGCGACGGCCGCGTCGAGGTGCTGTACTGGCCACGTCTCGACAATGCCGCCGCGACCGTACCCGCGAGCTATGCGCTCGCCGAAGGCATCGCACGCTTTCGCGTGCTGCAACTGACCCCCGGCGCGCGCTGGTCGGATCGCTGGCCGTTCCTCGGCGCGACGGCGATTCCCCGCGCGATTCGCATCGAGATCGTGCTCGCCGACGGCGGCGTCGTCGAGCGCTGGATCGCGCTGCAATGAAGGGGCAACGCGGGCTCGCGCTGATCGTGGCGATGCTGATCGCGGCGCTCGCCGCCGCGGTCGCCGTCTCGCTCGCCGCGGCGCAGTCGCAGTGGTCCGCGCAGGTGTCGCATCGGCGCGATCAGGTGCAGGCGCAATCGATCGCCCTCGCCGGCATCCAGTGGGCGCGGCAGATTCTGGATGCGGACGCGCGCGCGGGGCCGATCGATCATCTCGGCGAGCCGTGGGCGCTGCCGCTTCCGGCCACGCCGGTCGAAAACGGCATCGTCGAAGGGCGGATCGTCGATGCGCAGGGCCTGCTCAACGTCAACAATCTCGCGAGCACGACGCGGGCGACGTCGGAGCGGCGGCGCTTCGAGCGGCTGTTCGCCGCGCTCGGGATCCCCGAGACGACGCTCGCCGCGATCGTCGATTGGGTCGACGCCGACGACGCAGCGCAGCCGGGAGGCGCCGAGGACGCGTGGTATCTCGCCCAGGCGGACCCGGCGCTCGCGCCCAACGCTCCGGCGAGCCGCATCGAGGAATTGTCGTTCGCTCGCGGCATGACGCCGCCGGCGATGACGAGCGTCGCGCGCTTCGTCACGAGCCTGCCGGTCGACACGCCGCTCAACCTGAACACCGCGCCCGCCGAAGTGCTCGCCGCGACGATCGACGACGTCGAGCCGGGCGCGCTCGCGGCCCTGATCGCGAGCCGTGCGCAGCATCCGTTCGCTTCGCTTGCCGATTTCCGCGAACGCCTTCCCGCCGGCGCGTCGATCGGCCAGGAGG
>DASURV010000188.1:0-33386 GCA_036375455.1 Casimicrobiaceae bacterium
GATCTCCTCCGCCAGCAGCGCGAACTTGGCCGGATCCTTGGCCTGGGCGACGAGGCCGACCAGCTTGATCTTGTCGCCGGCGTACGCGTCGACCGTCGAGGCTTCGAGCATTGCGATGCCTTCGTTGGCCTGACTGATCGGCACGATCGTGGCGTTGACCAGGCGGCGCTGCAAGACGTCGCGGAGCCGGGCTTCGGTGGTCGTGCCCTTCAGCACCGCGATCTTCTTGCCGCCCATGTCGGCGATGCGATCGCTCGGCGCATCGGAGCGGATGATGAATCCGCCGGCGTCGATGAAGATCAGCGAGGAGAAGTCCACGTTGCCGAGGCGCGCCAGCGTCTGCGAGGTGTTCGCGCAGTCGAGATCCGCCTTGCCGCTCGCCACCATCTGCAGCCGCTCCGGCGTCGATCCCGCGATCCAGTTGACCTTCAGGTTCGGCTCGCCGACCGCGCGGCCGATCTGCGCGATGGCGCGCTTGCACAGATCGATCGAATAGCCCATAGGCTCGTTGTTGGGGCCGGCGAAGGAGAACGGCAGCGAATCGGTCGAATAGGCGGCGGTGATCGCCTTGGCCGCCTTGATCTTGCCGAGCGTGTTCGGAAGGGGTTGTGCCGATACGCGATCGCCGACCGCCTGGGCCGCGAGCAACAACACGACGAGAAGATATTTCACGGTGGGCACCTCTCGGGTTGGCAGGGGAATGCGGCGGCCGACATCGCGCTGCGGAGCGCCGACGCGCGCGAACCGCAGGCGCGGGGGAAATCATACAGGCTCCCGGAACGCGACGACGTCAGTCGAGCGCGTAGTCGACGACGAAGCGAATCGCCTGCTCGGCGGTCACCCGGTCGTAGCACACGTCGCGCAGGCCGATCACGTAGCCTGCCATGACGCGCAACGCGATGATCCGCAACCGCTCCGCAACGGGCCTGCGCGGCGATGCGACGGCGATCAGCTCGCCCAGCAGACCCCGCGTCTCGTCGATCATCGCCTGGGCGCGATCGTGGTCCGCGCCGGTCCAGAACCACACGTACCCGATGTATGCCATCACGACGTTCAGGCGCGGCAGATCCAGCTCGAACAGGCGTCGCACCGTCTGCGAGATTCGCCGCCTGAGACCGGTGCGAAGCGTCATGGCCTGACGGATCACGGCAAGGCGTGTCTGCCGGTCCTCGTCGTTGAGCGCCAGCAGGATCGTCGCCTTCCCCCCTACCGACTTGATCACCGCGGCCTTCGTCACGTCGGCGTCGCGCGCCAGGTCGTCGAGGCGCAGCGCCTCGAAGCCGCCGGCGAGGATCCGCGCGCGCGCCGACTCGAGGATCCGGCGCCTGGTCTCCTGTCCGCGGACGACATTGCGCGCATCCGGCCGCACCGGTCCCCGTCTGCGCACGATCGCAACGCTCATCGGCACCTCCGCCGCCTCATACGCAGCTCCGCCGCCTTGTCCGGGCAACTCCGCCGCCTCGTCCGGGCAACTCCGCCCCGGCCCGCAGTCGCCGACCAGTATACCCAGGTTACTTCCCTCAAATGTGGTATACTACGGTGAGTATCTATAGTCACTTCTAATACCCGACCCGCCCTCGCGGACACGAAACCGGCGGAGAACGAAACGATGCGTCAGGGAGACGAGGACTGGTGGCGCCTGGCCGAGACGATCGCGAACGAGGACATCGTTCGCGTCATCGAGTACAACGGCGGCGCGCTCGCCGAGCACCGGCTCGACGCCTTGCCGGGCCCCGTGCCTTGCGTCGGGGCGATCATGACCGCGCCGGTGGTCATGCTGCTGTCGCATCCGGTGCTCAACGCCCGATCGACTTCGGAGGACTTCTCGTTCCGCCGTTCGGGGTGGCCGCTGTCGGCTCTGCATCCCGACGCACCGCGCGGACTCGGGGATTGGTGGCGGAGCCGGGTGGCGGAGCTGATCGATCTCTTCGGCAGGCAGCACGTGTCGAACTCCGTGGCCGCGGCTTTCCTGACGCCCTGGCGCAGCGCCGCGTTCGACGATCGATTGCGCCTGCCGAGCCGGCAGCGGATGCTCGGCCTGGCGGCGAGCGCCGCTGCGCGCGATGCGATTCTGCTGACGCTGCGCGGCGAGGAGCTGTGGACCGAGCACTCGGTGATCGCCGCGCTTCCCCGGACGCACCGGCTGAGACCGAAAACGCGACGCCTGACCGAGCTGAGCGTCCAGAACCTCGGCGACACCGCGTGGACGATGATCTGCAAGCGCATCGAGGTCCACGCGTGGACGTAGGGAGCCCCTGCATGATCCGCGCGACGTGGGTCGTGCAGAGGGCGCATCAGACCCGGACGCTGGGCCGCGTCGACGAGTTGCGGCGCCCGGTCGCCGGGGACGCAGGTTGCGCGGCAAGGCCGGCCGAGCAACGAGTCGTTGGTCAGGTACGGCGCGTGCAGACGACCGCAAACACCTCGGCCGGCAGCGTCTTGCCGCGCACGGTCACGGGTCCGAGCGCCTCGACGCCGATCGAACCGTGCAGGCCCTGGCGTGTCGCACCGTCGATCAGGACGACGCGGCCGGTCGCCTTCGTGTGCGCCTCGAGGCGCGCCGCGAGATTGACCGTGTCGCCGATGCACGTGTAGGTCGCGCGCGCGTTGGTGCCGGTGTAGCCGGCGACCATCTCACCCGACGCGATGCCGATGCCGATGCGAATGCGAGGCTTGCCCGCGCGCGCCTGCTCCGCGTTGAAGAGGTCGACCATCTCGATCATCTCCAGCGCGGCGCGCACCGCCGCATCGCAGTGGTCGGGCAGCGGCAGCGGCGCGCCGAAGATCGCCATCAGCCCGTCGCCGGCGATCTGGCTCACGATCCCGCCGTGCCCGGCGATCGCGTCGAACATCAGCGTGTAATACGTGTTGAGGAGCTCGATCGTCTCTTCCGGCGGTTGCGCCTCGGCGAGCGGCGTGAAGTCGCGGATGTCGGAGAACATGACCGAGCCGCTCACGCGCTTGCCGCCGAGCGCGAAGCCGGACCGCTGCAGGTCCTGCGCGACCTCCGGCGCCGCGAAGCGGCGCACGAGCTCCTTCTGCTGATCGCGCAGCCGCTTCTTCTCCAGGCTCGCGCCGATGCGTGCCCTCAGAAGCACCGGATTGACGGGCTTGGTGAGGTAGTCCTCGGCGCCGAGCTCGATGCAGCGCACGACGTTGTCGATGCCCTCCAGCGACGACGTGACGATCACCGGCAGGTCGCGCAGCTGGAGATCGCTGCGGATCTCCGCGAGCACCGCAAAGCCGTCCATCTCGGGCATCTCGATGTCGAGCAGCAGCAGGTCGAAGGGCTCGCGTCGCAGCGTGTCGAGGGCCACGCGGCCGTTCTCGGCGCTGACGACGCGGTGCCCCATCAGCTCGAGGTTGCGCGCGAGCAGCAGCCGGTTGACCTTGTTGTCGTCGACGATCAGCAGCCGCGCCGCGCCGTTGTCCACGTCAGGCCTTGAGCGCCGAGAGCGCCTGCGCGACGCGCGCGTACTCGGCGGCGAGCGCGTCGAGCGGCGCGCCGGCGGCAGCACGCACCCGATCGAGGCCGCCCAGCTCGAGGTCGCGCGCGAGGGCGCCGAGCGTTGCCGCGCCGAACGTGTTGCTGTTCGACTTGAGCGAGTGCGCGGTACGGCGAAACGCGTCGGCATCGGCGGCGGCGAAGGCGCGCCGAAGCTCGGCCAGCATGCGCGGCGCCTCGGCGAGGAACGTGGCGACGAGCTCGTGCACGAAGTCCGCCCCTGCGGTCGCCTTCAATTCCTCGAAGGTGGCCCGATCGATGCTTGCGTGATCCATATCAGTCGCGAAGGGCCGCCCCGAGCGACTGATCAGCCCCCTTGGGACCAGCGAGCGGAGCGAGCGTGGGGGGATGCTTCATCCTAGCGGTCTGCGCGCGCAGGCACCTGCGTCAGCGCCTCGACCAGCCGCTCGACGCGGATCGGCTTCGTCATGTAGTCGTCCATGCCGGCCGCAAGGCACATGTCGCGGTCGCCCTGCATCGCGTTCGCCGTCATCGCAACGATGCGCGGCCGCTCGTTCGCGGGCCAGCGCGCGCAGATCTCGCGCGCGGCGTCGAGCCCGTCCATCTCGGGCATCTGCACGTCCATCAGCACGACGTCGTAGGTCTGCCGGCGCACCGATTCGATCGCCTCCAGCCCGTTCGACGCGAGATCGGCGCGATAGCCCATCTGCTGCAGGATGCGCAGCGCGAGCTTCTGGTTGACGACGTTGTCTTCAGCAAGCAGGATGCGCAACGGATGGCGCGCGGCCATCCGGGCATCGTAGCGCGCCGCCGCGGCGACCGGCGTCGCCTCGCGCGGCCTCTCCTCGCCGACGACCGCGACGAGCGTGTCGAAGAGCTGCGATTGGCGAATGGGCTTGAGCAGGTAGGCCTCGAAGAGCCGCTCGTCGTCGCCGATCTCGCGCCGGCCGAGCGAGCTCGCGAGCACGAGCGGCAGCCCGGATCGGCGCGCGCGCATCTGCCGCGCCAGCGCGACGCCGTCCATGTCCGGCATGTGCATGTCGACGATCGCGAGATCGAACGCCTCCCCGTCGTCCATCAGGCGCAGCGCCTCGTGCGGCGATTCGCAGGCGTGCGCTGTCATGCCCCATTTCGACGTCTGGAGTGCGAGCGCGCGCCGGTTGGTCGCGTTGTCGTCGACGATCAGTACGCGCTTGCCTTGCAGGGCCGGCTGCACGCCGACGAACTCCTGCTGCTTCGCCGCCGGCAGGCGCGCGACTGGCGCGACGATGCTCACGAAAAACGTCGACCCCTTGCCGGGACCGTCGCTCCGCGCCCACATGTGCCCGCCCATCAGCTCGGAGAGGCGCTTGCTGATCGCGAGACCGAGCCCCGTCCCGCCGTACTTGCGGGTGGTCGATGAATCGGCCTGCGAGAACGACTGGAACAGCCGGCTCATGCCATCGGCCGACAAGCCGATACCCGTGTCGCGCACGGCGAACGTGATCTCGACGTCGTCGCCGGCGAGGGCCTTCGACGTCGCGGTGAGCACGACCTCGCCCTTGTCGGTGAACTTCACCGCGTTGGAGAGCAGATTCAGGAGGATCTGGCGCAGCCGCGTCACGTCGCCGACGACGGCCGTCGGAACTTCGCCCTCGAACACGTAGGCCACGTCGAGGTTCTTCTCGACGGCCTTGCCGCTCACCAGGTCGAGCGCGGATTCCACGCTCTCGCGCAGGTCGAACGGCTGCGCCTCGATGTCCATGCGGCCCGCCTCGATCTTCGAGAAGTCGAGCACGTCGTTGATGATCGTGAGCAGCGCGTCGCCCGAGTCGCGGATCGTGTTGACGTAATCGCGCTGCTCGTGGTCGAGCCGCGTGTCGAGCAGCAGCCCGCTCATGCCGATGACGGCGTTCATCGGCGTGCGGATCTCGTGGCTCATCGTCGCGAGGAACGCGCTCTTCGCCTCGTTGGCCGCTTCCGCCGCCGCGCGCGCCTCCTGCGCCTGCCGGAAGAGTCGCGCGTTCTGGATCGCGATCACCGCCTGGTCACCGAACGTGTTGAGCAGCGCGAGCTCCTTTTCGGAGAACGCCTTCGGCGGCTGGCGAAGCACGCAGATCGACCCGACGCCGCGGCCTTCCCAGAGCATCGGCGCCCACACGATCGAGCAATGGCCGATGATCTCGATGACGGCGTGGACGGCCCCCGGCGCGTCGGGCATTCGCGCGGTATCGGGAATCTGGATCACGCGCCGTTCGGTGATGACCCGCCCCGTCATCGTCTGCCCGAGCGGCTTGGGGAAGGTGCGCGCGACGACGTCGAGCGCCGATCCGCGCCACGCGTTCGCGTGCACCTGGCCGTCGTCGCCGGCGAGGAAGATGCCGAGCTGCTCCGTGGCGAACAGGTGCTGGCAGCTCTCGAGGATCTTGTCGAACACCGGCGCGGTGTCGGCGACCGAGCTGCTGATCACCTGCAGCACTTCGGCGGTGGCCGTCTGCTGCTCGAGGGCTTCCCGGGTCTCGTTGAAGAGGCGAACGTTCTCGATCGCGATCACCGCCTGGTCGGCGAACGACTGCGCGAGCGCGACCTCCTGCCCGGTGAACGCGCCGACCGACGCGCGCGCCAATACGAGCACGCCGATGCACTCGTCCTTGCGCAGCAGCGGCAGCATCAGCGACGACCGGACCCCGGACAGCTCCCCGATGTTCCGCTCGTGCTCGGGGAGCTCGATCGCCGACCAGTCCGCGATGTGGAGCATCGTCCTGCTCGCGATGACCCGCGACGGAAAGTTGGCGGCGGGATCGATCGGCACCACCCGCGGTCCGCGCGGCACGCGCAGGCCCTCCGGCGTCGCGACGGCCACCGGCGAGAACGTCGTGCCGTCGCAACGCAACACCGCGGTGAAATCGCACGCGAGCAGGCTGAGCGACGTTCCGACGATCTCGTCGAACACGGGTTGCACGTCGGTGGGCGAGCTGCTGATGACGCGCAGGATATTGGCGGTCGCCGTCTGGTGGCTGAGCGCCTCCTGCGTTTCATTGAAGAGCCGCGCATTCTGGATCGCGATCACCGCCTGGTCCGCGAAGGTCGCGAGCAGCGCGATTTCGGAATCGGAGAAGGGCCGCGCCGGCCGGCATACGATGTCGATCGTGCCGATGCCGCGCCCCTCCCAGGTCATCGGCGCGCATGCGAAGGAGAAGTCGCCGGCCTCCTGCGCGACCCGGCGAAGATATTCCGGCATGTCGTGCGCCGCGGCCACCTCCGCGCGGTGCAGGACCGAACCGTGCACGATCGCCATCTCGCTCACCGTGCCCGCGAGCGGACGCGGATAGCTGCCCGCCACGGCGCTGGGAAAGCCGCCATGGTAGGCGGCCACGCGCAACTCCCCTGCGTCGGCCAGGAACACGGCGAGATCCGTCGCGCCGAACAGGCGCTGGCAGCTATCGAGAATCTTGTCGAAGACCGGCTTCGGATCGGCAACCGAGCCGCTGATCACCTGCAGGACCTCGGCGGTGGCCGTCTGCCGCTCGAGCGTCTGGCGCGTTTCGTTGAACAGGCGCGCGTTCTCGATGGCCACCGCAGCCTGCTGGGAGAGGCCGATCAGGAACTCGAGCTCGGCGCCGTCGAACAAGCGCCCGCCGCTGCGCCAGACGGCGAGCGCACCCTTCACATCGTTGCCCGCGAGGAGCGGCGCCACCATCAGCCGCTCGTTCTCCTCCGGGTCCGTGCCGGCGATCTGGAGGGCGCGCGGATCCTTCTGCGTATCGTTGATGAATTCGGCGCGGCCGGCGGCGAGGATGCCGCCGATGATCCCGGAACCCGTCCGAATGTCGGTTTCGCGAATCTGCTCGGCAACGGTTCCGATCGCGACGATCGCGCGGTAGCTTGCGGCATCGGCGCCCGGCAGGAAGATCGCGCTGTTGTCGCAGTGGAGCAGGTCCAGCGCGTGATGCGCGATGCGGTCCATGACCGTGCCGAGATCCAGGGTCGAGGAGACGTCGCGCCCGACGTCGGCCAGCGCGGCCGTCTCGCGCGTGCGGCGCTGGATCTCGTCGAACAGGCGCGCGTTCTCGAGGGCGACGCTCAGTGCATTGGCGAGCGTCGTCAGCAGGTGCACGTCCGAGTCGACGAACGCATCGGTGCGATCCGCATACAGCGCGACGACGCCGAGCGCATCGTCGCCCTTCAGGATCGGCACGCCGAGGTAGCTGCCGTCCACGAGCGGAGCATCCGGATCGCCGATCTGCGTACTGCCGAGCGCCGCGGAGCGCGCGAGGAAATCACGCAGGATGAGGAGCGGCTTTCGGGTTCGGATCACGTGGGCGGTCAGACCCACGCCCCCCATCGGCTGCGAGGGGACGTCGAAGCGCTGGCCGTGCTCGATGAAGTAGGGCATCGAGACGACGCGCGTCGCCGGGTCGTGGAGCGCGATCGACATGTTCGGCGCGGCGAAGATCTGCGCGATCTTGTCGCCTACGAGGTCGATGATCGCCTGGAAGTCCAGCTCGGCCGCGAGGCCCTGCTGGACGCTGTTGATGACGGCGAGCTCGGCGGCGCGCTGCTCGCTTTCCTTGTAGAGGCGCTGCGTCTCGTCGAAGAGCCGCGCGTTCTCCAGCGCGACGCCCATGCTCGACCCGACCGTCGTCAGCAGACGAACGTCGGATTCGCCGAACGCGTGCTCGCGCTCGTGGTTTTCGACGACAATCGTGCCGATGACGCGATCGCTGCCGATGATCGGCACGATAACGCCGGACTTGGCCGTGTCCGTGCCCGGCAGCGTGCCGATGGCCGCCGACTCGGCGCGCGTGTTCATCACCCGCGGCTCGCGGTTTGCGGTCAGTCGTTCCCAGCTCACCGCCCGCGGCGCCGCAGGGGGAACCGGCGGCAGGCGCTCGCCGTGCTCGTACTCGTACAGATAGTGGATGAGCTTCTGCTTGTCGTCGAACCAGCGGATCCCGATGTCGCCAGTGTGGAGCACATCGCGCAGCTTGTCGCCGACGAGATCGATGATCGCCTGGAAGTCGAGCCTCGCGGCGAGGCCGCGCTGGATCGAGTTGATCAGCGCGAGCTCCGCTTCGCGCTGCGCGAGCAGGTCGCGTTTGGCCGGGGGCTTGCCGGTGAGGGCGGACGCGCGCTTCGCGCCTTTCGGCGTCCGCACGCGCGGCATCCCGCGCTTGCGCTTCGATGTGCCGGAGGCTCGGCGCCTTGCCGTCGCTCCGCGGGTGGCGGGTCTCGTTCCGCGACCGGGTCGCTTTTTCGCCGCGCCGGGCTTCCTGGGCGTGCTTGCCATGGGCGCAGTCTACCGTCGCTACGCCGCTTGGGCACCGCCGTTCAGCGTCGGCTCGGCCCGCGGCGGCGGGGGAGCCGCCGCGCCGATGGCGGCGAGAATTCCCGCGAGCAGCGCCGTCGGCGACGGCGGACACCCGGGGATCGCGACGTCGACGGGCAGCAGCTTCGAGACCGCGCCGATCGTCGCGTAGCTCTCGCCGAAGATGCCGGTCCCGCACGCGCAGTCGCCGGCGGCGATGACGAGCTTCGGCTCCGGCGTCGCGTCGTAGGTGCGTTGGAGCGCGATGGCCATGTGCTTCGACACCGGCCCCGTGACGAGCAGCGCGTCGGCGTGACGTGGGCTCGCGACGAACTTGATGCCGAGCCCTTCGATGTTGTAGTAGGGATTGGACAGCGCGTGCGCCTCGAGCTCGCACGCGTTGCACGATCCCGCATCGACGTGGCGGATCGTGAGCGCGCGTCCGAGCGTGCGCAGGATGTCCGCCTGCAGCCGCTTCACGACGACGTCGTCGGTGGCGGGCGCAGGGGTCGCTTCGGTCGTGATGCCGACGCGGATGATCTGGCGCAGCGTCTGGTACATCGGTTGTCAGTTGTCAGTGGTCAGTGGTCAGTGGTCAGTGGTAGTGGTCGGTCGTCGGGTTGCAGGCTGCAGGCTGCCCGTTGAACTACAGATCGTGGCCGCTGTACGACAGGTTGAACGACTTGTTGATCAGCGGAAAGTCGGGAACGATGTTGCCGATCACCGCGTGCTCGATCACCGGCCAGTTCGACCAGGACGGGTCTTGCGGATGGCAGCGCCGGATCGTTCCCTCGGCGCCGCTTTCGAGCGCGATGAGCACGGGGCCGCGCCACCCCTCGATGCAGCCGATCGCGATGCGCTCCGCCGGAGCCTCGCGCGGCGCGGTGCGGACGTCGCCGGCCGCGGTGGGATCGAGCAGCGCACCGGTGATCGACGCGATCAGCCGCGTCGACTCCAGCGCCTCGTCGAAGCGCACGGCGACCCGGGCCGCGACGTCGCCGGACGTCTCGACCGCCATGCGGACCTGCAGCGCGTCGTACGGTGCGCAGGGGAAATCGCAGCGCAGGTCGCGCGCCTGCCCGCTCGCCCGCCCGGCGAGGCCCAGCAGCCCCAGCTTCGTCGCGAGCTCGGGCGTCACGCGGCCGCAGGTTCGGAAGCGATCCTGCAGGCCCGCATGCTCGTCGTAGATGCTGCGCAGGTCGACGATCTGGCGGGCGAGGCGATCGGCCTCGTCGCGCATTGCGTGAACGTGCTCGAACGCGAGATTGCGCGAGACCCCGCCGGGAACGACGACGTCCATCAGCATCCGGTGGCCGAACGCCGCCGCGTTGGCGCGCAGCACGTCCTCCCGCAGGCGCGAGAATTGCGCGAGGCCGAACGCGAACCCGCCGTCGTTGCCGAGCGCGCCGAGGTCGCCGAGATGATTGGCGAGGCGCTCGCGCTCGAGGCACAGCGCACGCAGCCATGCGGCGCGCGGCGGCGGAGCGAGGTCCGCGATGCACTCGACCGCTTGCGCATAGGCCCATGCATAGGCGACCGTGCTGTCGCCCGAAACGCGTCCGGCGAGACGGCCGCCTTCGACGATCGGCAGCGACTCGAACCGCTTCTCGACGCCCTTGTGGGTGTAGGCGAGCCGCTCTTCCAGGCGCAACACCTTCTCGCCGACGACCTGGAAGCGGAAGTGGCCGGGCTCGATGATGCCGGCGTGCACCGGGCCGACGGGTATCTCGTGCACGCCGTCGCCCTCGACCTTCACGAATTCGTACTCCTCCTCGCCCGGTTCCCATTTCGGCGACGCGACGAAGTCGCGGCGCAGCGGGAACTGGTCGATCGGCCAGCTCGCGAGCCACAGCCAGGGTCGCTGGTCGTCCGCTTCGGCGGCGACGCCGAGCAGGTCGTAGGTCGCACGCTGCATCCGGCCTGCGGCGGGAAAGATCGGCGCGAGATCGGGATAGCGCGCCTCGGCGTCCGGCAGCGTGTGCTCGAGCACGGTGAGACCGTCGCGATCCTCGAGCGCGACGCGAATGCAGAACCCCCGATGGCGATCGCGCTCGTCGCTCGCCCACAGCGCGACGAGGCGCGCATCCTGCTCCCACGCGAGCCGGCACGCGGTGAGAAGCTGGCCCGAGCTCACCCGAACGCGCTGCGCGGGGATGCCGGCCGGCAGCGCGGCGGCGGCCAGCCCGAGGGGCGCAACGTTCATCCGATCAGCCTCGCCGCGCTGCGGTACCACTCGGCGAGGAACGGCGGAATCCACAGGCCGAGCATCAGCACGAGCGACAGGTGCACGAACACCGGCGTCATCGCGGGACGCACGGGAAGCCGGCTCGCCGTCGTCTCGCCGAACACCATCGGCTGGACCTTCGAGAACACGGCGGCGAACGCCACTCCCAGTGCGATCAGCAGCAGCGGCGTCGCCCACGGCTGCTCGCGCATCGCCGTCGTGAGGATCAGGAATTCGCTCGCGAAGACGCCGAACGGCGGCATCCCCAGGATCGCGAGCGCGCCGAGCGCGAGCCCCCAGCCGATCAGCGGGCTGATCGTGATCAGGCCGCGGATGTCGTCCATCACCTGCGTGCCGGTCTTCTGCGCGGCGTGGCCGACGGCGAAGAAGATCGCCGATTTCGTCAGCGAATGCACGGTCATGTGCAGCAGGCCGGCGAAGTTGGCGATCGGGCCGCCGATCCCGAACGCGAACGTGATGATGCCCATGTGCTCGATCGACGAGTACGCGAAGAGCCGCTTGATGTCCTTCTGTCGCGACAGCAGGAACGCGGCGACGACGACCGACAGCAGGCCGAAGCCGATCATCAGGTTCTTCGCGAACGCACCGGGAAGCGCGCCGTCGACGAGCACCTTGCAGCGGATCACCGCGTAGAGCGCGACGTTGAGCAGCAGCCCGGACAGCACCGCCGACACCGGCGTCGGACCTTCGGCGTGCGCGTCGGGCAGCCAGTTGTGCAGCGGCACCAGTCCCACCTTCGTCCCGTAGCCGACGAGCAGGAACACGAAGGCAAGCGACAGCACCGTCGGCTCGAGGTCCGCCCGGACCGCGTTGAGCTCGGTCCACAGCAGCGCGCCGCCGCCCGCGCCGAGCAGCTTCTCCGCGGCGAAATAAAGCAGGATCGTCCCGAAGAGCGCCTGGGCGATGCCGACGCCGCACAGGATGAAATACTTCCACGCCGCTTCCAGGCTCGCGGGCGTCCGATAGAGCGAGACGAGCAGCACCGTCGTCAGCGTCGCCGCCTCCATCGCGACCCACAGGATGCCGACGTTGTTCGTGGTGAGCGCGAGCAGCATCGTGAAGCCGAAGAGCTGGAACATGCTGTGATACAGCCGCAGGCGCGCCGGCGTCAGGCGGCCGTGCTGCTCCTCGATGCGCATGTAGGGCCGCGAAAAGAGCGCGGTCGTGAAGCCCACGAACGCGGTCAGCGCGACCAGGAACACGTTGAACGGGTCGATCAGGAACTGGTTGCCGAGGACGAGCAGCGGCCCCTGCTCGATCACGCGGAGCGTCAGTGCGGCGGCCGCGAGGAACGTGGCGAGGCTGGCGGCGACATTGACCTCCGGCGCGAACGGGCGGTGTCCGACCAGCGCGAGCAGCGCCGCGCCGGCGACCGGCAGCGCCAGGACGAGTACGATCTCGATCACTTGAATCCGCCGCCGCGGCCGACCGGGGCGGCCCCGGTCCGCTCGCCGTCGTGCTCGCCCGGCTCGAGGTCCTCCCGCAGCCGCTCGAGATGCTTGAGATCGAGGCTGTCGAACTGCTCACGGATCTGGAAGAAGAACACGCCGAGGATCAGCATGCCGACCAGCACGTCGAGCGCGATCCCGAGCTCGACGACCATCGGCATGCCGTAGGTCGCGCTGGTCGCCGCGAAGAAGAGCCCGTTCTCCATCGACAGGAACCCGATCACCTGGGGAATCGCCTTGCGCCGCGTGATCATCATCAGGAACGAAAGCATCACGCTCGCCATTGCGATGCCGAGCGTCGAGCGGGTGACGGTGCTCGCGAGCTGCGAGATCGGCAGCGCGAGGTTGAACGAGAACACGACCAGCACGATGCCGATCAGCATCGTCGTCGGGATGTTGATCAGGCGCTCGAATTCCCAGCGCACGTCGAGCTTGCGCACCAGCCGATGCAGCAGCCACGGCAGCAGGACCACCTTGAGCGCGAGCGTGAGTGCGGTCGATTGGTACAGGTGCGGCTGCGCGGTCGTGTAGGCGACCACGGCCGTGGACAGGGCGAGCACGAGCCCCTGGGCGGCGAACAGGTCGACCAGCGACACGACGCGCCGCTGCGCGAGCATCGCGAAGGCGAGCAGCAGCAGCACGGCGGCGAACAGGTTGATGAGTTGCGAGCCGAGCGGAACCGACGACATTGGCTAGGGCCTGTTCACACTATGTCCGCAAGCGCGAACGGGTGGCATGGGGCGCCAATCGAGGCGCCTGACGATGCAGACCGGGCGCTTTGCGAGGAGGGCAACGAAGAGTGGCGCCCAGGGCGCCCGTTCGCGCTTGCGGACATAGTGTGAACAGACCCTAGCTCCCGAGCAGCAGGTTGACGAGCATGCCGAGCACCGCGAGCAGGAATGCGGTGCCGAGGAACTCCGGGGCGCGGAAGATGCGCAGCTTCGCCGACAGCGTCTCGATCAGCGCGAGCAGCGCGCCGCCGATGCCGAGCTTCAGGATCAGCGCGGGCGCGGCACCGAGGATCGCGAGCCAGTCGGCGCCCTCGGCGATGCCGAACGGGAAGAACAGCGCGAGCCCGATGCAAGAGTAATTGAAGAGCTTCAGCGCGGCGGCCCATTCGAGGAGGCCGAGATGGCGCGCCGAATACTCGAGGACCATCGCCTCGTGGATCATCGTGAGCTCGAGGTGCGTCGCCGGGTTGTCGATCGGAATGCGCGCGTTCTCGGCGAGCGAGACCATCGTGAAGGCGACCCCGGCGAAGGCGAGGCTCGGGTAGATCGCGAGCTCGCGATGCGCGAGCGTGTCGACGATCGTGGGCAGCGACGTCGATCCCGAGATCAGCGAGGCGGTGAAGAGCACCATCAGGAGCGCCGGCTCGGCGAGAAAGCCGATGAACATCTCGCGGCGCGCGCCGAGCGAGCCGAACGAGGTGCCGATGTCCATCGCCGCGAGCGCGATGAACACGCGTGCCAGCGCGAAGAGGCCGACGAGCGCGATCGCGTCGGCGGCGCTCGCGAACGGCAGCTCGGTGGCGAGGGACGGCACGATGGCCGCCGCGCAGGCCATCGCCCCGAACACGATATAGGGCGTCACGCGGAAGATCGGCGAGGCGTTCTGCGCCACGACGGCGTCCTTCGTGAACAGCTTGTGGATCGTGCGGTAGGGAACGAGCAGCGAGGGCGCTCGCTTGTTCTGCAGCCAGGCGCGGCACTGGTTGACCCAGCCGACGAGCAGCGGCGCGAGCAGCAGCGCGATCGCGACCTGCAGAAGCTGCGAGAAGACGCCGGCAATGCTCATCGACGCGCCGGGCTTGGACGATCCCCCCACGCTTGCGGCTTCGCCGCTGCGCTGCCCCCCGCGGGGGAGGAATTCGCGTCTCGGGACGGCCCTTCGACGCTCATCGGACGAAGAACAGCAGCGCGAGCAGCGTCGCGAAGCTGAACGTCAGGTAGACGCCGATGCGGCCGCGCTGGATCAGGCCGACGAGACGGGCGACGGCCTCGGCCGCGCGCGCGATCGGCAGATAGATCCATTCCCAGAAGTGATCGGTGGCGCGGACGAAGTAGCGCGGCCGCTCGTCGAACGGCGAGGGAAGCTCGCGCTCCATGCGGAAGAACGGCTCGAACACCTGCCGGATCGGCTGGCCGAATCCCTCGGCGGTGTCCTGCATCCGCGGGGTCTGCAACGGGAATCCGCAGTCCCACGCCGGGGCCCGGCGCACGCGGCCGTGCCAGACGCGATGCACGACCTCGATCGTGATCAGCACGACGGCGACGATCACGGCGAGCATGATCAGCGGGCTGTAGCTCGAGCGATCGGTCCCGATCGGCGCGAGCAGCAGCCACCCGGACTCGCCCGCGCGGCTCACCGTCGTCGCGAGCAGCAGGGCGTTCACGTGGTCGATCGCCGCGATGACGGTGACCGGGAAGACGCCGAGCAGGACACAGCCCGCGGCGAGCGCCGCAAGGGCGATCCGCTCGCGCGGACCGGCGTCGTGCGCATAGGCGAGATTCGGCTCGCGCGGGCGGCCGAGGAAGATCACGCCATAGAACTTCACCATCACGTACGCCGCCAGGGCGACCGCCAGGACGAGCGCCGCCGCGGCGAGCGGTACGAGCATGTTGACGAACGACTGCGGCAGGCTCGGCGTGAACAGGAACGCCTGCAGCAGGAGCCACTCGGAGACGAACCCGTTCAGCGGCGGCAATCCGGCGATGGCGAGCGTGCCGACCAGCGCGAGCCACGCCACCCACGGCATCCGGTGGATCAATCCGCCGAGCTTGCCGAGGCTGCGCTCGCGCGTCGCATGGAGCACCGAGCCGGTGGCGAGGAACAGCAGGCTCTTGAAGAATGCGTGGTTGAGCGCGTGATAGAGGACCGCCGTGAGCGCGATCGCCGCGAGCAGCGGCTTGGCGTTGGCCTTGAACAGGATCGTGAGCCCGATGCCGGCGACGATGATGCCGATGTTCTCGATCGACGAATAGGCGAGGAGCCGCTTCATGTCCGTCTGCACGGCCGCGAAGATCACGCCGAAGAGCGCCGTGGCGAGCCCGACCGTCAGCGCGATCGCTCCCCACCACCAGAGTTGCGCGTCGAGCAGCTCGAAGGTGACGCGCAGCAGCCCGTAGATCGCCGTCTTGAGCATCACACCGCTCATCAGCGCCGACACCGGCGACGGCGCGGCCGGGTGGGCTTCGGGAAGCCAGACGTGAAGCGGCAGCAGGCCCGCCTTGGCGCCGAATCCGGTCAGGGCGAGGAAGAACGCGACGCTCGGCCACGCGCCGCCGAGCGGCGCGCTGCGCATCGCGTCGAACGTGTAGTCGCCGCGGCCGCCCTGGAGGGCGCCGAAGCAGAGCAGGATCGCGATCGCGCCGACATGCGCGATCAGCAGATAGAGGAAGCCCGCGCGACGGATCTCGGGAATCCGGTGGTCGGTGGTGACGAGGAAGAACGAGGCGAGCGCCATCGTCTCCCAGGCGACCATGAACAGGTAGGCGTCGTCGGCGACGAGCACCAGCGCCATCGCCGCGACGAACGTGTGGTACTGGAAGCAGATCAGCCCGGGCGCGGTGCCTTCGCCGGCGCGAAAGTAGCCGGCCGAGAACAGCGAGATCGCCGCGGTGGCGCTGCCGAGCAGGACCAGGAAGAACGCGGACAGCGCGTCGACGCGCAGGTGGAACGGCAGATCCGGCAGCCCGAGCGGCAGCACCGCCGCTTCCGGCGCGCGCGCGAGGGCAGCGAGCGCGATCGCGACGAGCGCCACGCCGATCGCGGCGCCGATCGGGAACAGCACGCGGACCACGCGCAGCAATCGCGGCCGCACGAGACCGAGCGCGCCGATCGCGAGCCAGGCCGCGATGGCAAGCGCAATGGCGGTAAGCGGCGAGGCGGGCAAGGTCAGAGACTTTCCAGGCGCGACATCGGTATTCGGTAGGCGGTGCCGGAAGTCGTCTCGGATCCTACTTGACGCGCATGCCGGGGGTCGCACCGGCATCGGGGGCGAGCAGATAGATGCCGGGTCCGTCGCCGGACGCCGCCAGCACCATGCCTTCCGACGTGCCGAAGCGCATCTTGCGCGGGGCGAGATTCGCGACCATCGGGGTCAGGCGGCCCACCAGCGAGGCGGGCGCGTAGGCCGCCTTGATGCCGGCGAAGACGACGCGCGGCCTGGCCTCGCCGATATCGAGCGTCAGCCTGACGAGCTTGTCGGCGCCGTCGACGGCCTCGGCGGCGACGATGCGCGCGATGCGCAGGTCGATTCTCGCGAAATCCTCGATCGTGACGTACGGCGCGCCGGTGCCCGATTCCGCTTCCCGGTGCGCGCTCGCGGCCGGCGGCACAGCAGCGGCGGCTTGCGGCGCGATGTCGACGAGCGCATCGACCAGCTTCGGATCGATGCGCGTCATCAGGTGCCGGTAGGCGTTGATCCGCGTCGGCTCCTGCCAGGCGTCGGTCCAGACGAAATCGCGCGCGAGCCCGAACAGATCGCGGGCGACGCGCGAGGCGACGTCAGGCAGCACCGGCGCGAGCATGACGCTGAGGAGCTGGAATCCCTGCAGCGCCTGCGAGCAGACGGTCTGCAGCGCGGCACGCTTCGCGGGATCCTTCGCGAGCAGCCACGGCTGCGCGGCGTCGAACGCCTCGTTGATGCGATCGGCGATGCGCATCGCGTCGCGCAGGACCTTGCCGAACTCGCGGGCGTCGTAATTCGCGCGCGCGGCCTCGGCTTCCATCTGCGCCGCCGTCAGGCGATCGGCGCGCTCGACGGACGACTCGGCCGGCGTCGCGAGCGCCCCGTCGAAGTGGCGCGAGACGAACGTCGCGGCGCGGCTCGCGATGTTCACGTACTTGCCGATCAGGTCGCTGTTGACGCGGGCGACGAAGTCCTCCTTCGTGAAATCCACGTCCTCGACCCTGGCATTGAGCTTGGCGGCAAAGTAGTAACGCAGCCACTCGGGGTCGAGGCCGAGCTCGATGTAGCGCTGCGGCGAGATGCCGGTGCCGCGCGATTTCGACATCTTCTCGCCGTAGAGCGTGATGAAGCCGTGGACGAAAACGTTCGTCGGCGTCTTGCGCCCGGAGAAATGCAGCATCGCGGGCCAGAACAGCGTGTGGAAATACACGATGTCCTTGCCGATGAAGTGGTATTGCTCGACCGCCGGATCGGCGATGAATTCGTCGAAGCTGCGCGTGTCGCCGAGGGCGCGCGCCGCGCCCGAGTCGAAATGCTTCTTCAGCGCCGCCAGGTAGCCGATCGGCGCGTCGAGCCAGACGTAGAAGTACTTCGGCGGGGCGCCCGGAGGCTGGTCGGGGATCCCGATGCCGAAGTACGGCGCGTCGCGCGAGATGTCCCAGTCCGTAAGACCCTTGCCGCCGTCGCCCAGCCACTCCTGCACCTTGTTGAACACCTCCGGCTGCAGCGCTTGACCGGGTGCCGGCGCGGCCGTCCACTGCTTCAGATAATCGGCGACCTCCGGCGCGGACAGCCGGAAGAACAGGTGCTCCGACTCGCGCATCTCCGGCCGCACGCCGGTCAGCGCCGAATACGGGTCGATCAGGTCGGTCGGCGCGTACGTCGAGCCGCATACCTCGCAGGCGTCGCCGTACTGATCCTTCGCGCCGCATCTCGGGCACGTGCCCTTGATGTAGCGGTCGGGCAGGAACATGCCCTTGATCGGGTCGTAGAACTGAACGATGTTCCGCGTCGCGATCAGGCCGCGGCGGTCGAGCGCACGGTAGATCGATTGCGCGAGCGCGACGTTCTCGGGCGAGTGCGTCGAGTGCGTCGTGTCGAAGCTGATCCGGTAGCGCGCCCAGTCCTGCCGATGCGATTCCCCGACGCGGGCGATCAGCTCCTCCGGCGTGATGCCCTCGCTTTGCGCCTGCAGCATGATCGGCGCGCCGTGCGTGTCGTCGGCGCAGACGAAGTGCACGACGTGCCCCTGCATGCGCCGGAAGCGGACCCAGATGTCGGCCTGGATGTACTCCATGATGTGGCCGATATGGAACGGCCCGTTGGCGTAGGGCAGCGCCGTCGTCACGAACAACGTGGGGGACGGGGGGACGGTCATGCGGGCGGGAGGGCGAGGCGCGGAGGCGGAGAGCGGGAAATTCTAGCAGCCCGATGCGGAACGCCTCATGAGGCGCGCTTCGGACCGGATGGCCCGGATGCAAGGGGGCGAGGCGCCGCTCGCAAGGGATGCCCGCGACCGCTCCGGGCGCGCCCGTGCGCCGAAGGCGGCGTGCCGCCTGTTCGTGCTCACCGGGAGCCTCCCGGCGTGCATGCCGGCCCACGCGGCGATCGACGGCGTGGGGTTGCTGCCGATGCCCGCGTTGCTGGCGCGCCGGCGCCGCTGAGGTCTGGTATTAGAATGGATTCCGCGCGGCGCATTGGCGCGCCGATCGCAGAGGAACGCAATGGCCGTGACCGAAACCGATGTCCAGCAATGCCTGCGCCAGGTCGTCGATCCGAACCTCGGGCGCGACTTCGTGTCCGCGAAGTCCGTGAAGAAGATCGCCGTCGACGGCGCCAGCGTCACCGTCGACCTGCAGATCGGCTATCCGGCGAGGAGCCAGCACGAGTCGCTGAAGCGCCTGGTGCACGACGCGGTGGCCGGCTTGCCCGGCGTTTCGCGCGTCCACGTCAACCTCACGCAGAAGGCGACGTCGCATGCGGTGCAGCGCGGCGTGAAGCTCGTGCCGGGCGTGCGCAACATCGTCGCGATCGCGAGCGGCAAGGGCGGCGTCGGCAAGTCGACGACCGCCGTCAACCTCGCACTGGCGCTCGCCGCCGAAGGCGCGAGCGTCGGCGTGCTCGACGCCGACATCTACGGGCCGTCGCAGCCGATGATGCTCGGGCTCGCCGGGCGGCCCGAATCGAAGGACGGCAAGAAGCTC
This sequence comes from Casimicrobiaceae bacterium, assembly GCA_036375455.1. Classification (GTDB taxonomy): domain Bacteria; phylum Pseudomonadota; class Gammaproteobacteria; order Burkholderiales; family Casimicrobiaceae; genus VBCG01. The sequence continues at coordinate 19,344 of DASURV010000188.1, forward strand.
GAGCCGATGGAGGCGTACGGCGTGCAGGCGATGTCGATCGGCTTCCTGATCGACACCGATACCCCGATGGTCTGGCGCGGCCCGATGGTCACGCAGGCGCTCGAGCAGCTCCTCAAGGACACGAACTGGCGCGAGCTCGACTACCTGATCGTCGACCTGCCGCCGGGAACCGGCGACATCCAGCTCACGCTGTCGCAGAAGGTGCCGGTGACCGGGGTGGTGATCGTCACGACGCCGCAGGACATCGCGCTGATCGACGCGCGCAAGGGCCTCAAGATGTTCGAGAAGGTCGGCGTGCCGATCGTCGGCGTCGTCGAGAACATGTCGATCCACATCTGCAGCAACTGCGGGCACGCGGAGCACATCTTCGGCGCTGGCGGCGCGGAGCGGATGTGCCGGGACTACAGCGTGCCGTTCCTCGGCAGCCTGCCGCTCGACATCCGCATTCGCGAGCAGGCGGATTCCGGTCACCCGACGGTGATCTCCGATCCCGACGGGCCGGTCGCGCAGATCTACAAGGCGATCGCCCGCAAGGTGGCGATCTCCGTCGCGCAGAAGGCGGAGGACTTCTCGGCGAGGTTCCCGACCATCGTCGTGCAGAACACCTGAGCAACCGGCGCGCGGACGCTGCGGTCGGAACCGGAGCGCTCGGCCATACGGCGCCGCGGCCGATCGAGCTTGACGAGCTCCATCGACATGGCTAACATGGCCAAGTGAAGACCGCGACGATCTCGCAGGCGAAGAACCACCTGTCGGAGCTGCTGGCAGCCGTGAAGCGCGGCGAGAGCGTGCTGATCCTGGAGCGCGATCGGCCGATCGCACGCATCGTTCCGGTCGAGGCGTCCGAGCGCAGCGACGACGAGCGGCTGGCGGAGCTCGAGCGGCGCGGCATCGTCCGGCGCGCGGCGCGGCCGCCGCGCAAGACGCTGCCGCCGCCGATCGAGCTGCCGGAAGGGGTGAGCCTCCTCGAGGCGCTCTTGCGCGAACGCGAGGAAGCGCGCTACTGATGCGCTTCTGGGACAGCTCGGCGATCGTGCCGCTGCTGGTGAAGGAAGCGGCGAGCGAGGTGCTGGCGCGGACGTATCGCGACGATCGCGTCATCATCGTGGCCTGGACGACGCCGATCGAATGCGTGTCGGCGTGCGTTCGCAAGCATCGCGAAAACCGCCTCTCGGAGCGACACCTCGCGGGCATTCTCGAGCGCTTGCGCGACTTCCGGGCGGACTGGATCGTCGCGGAGCCCACGCCCGCGCTCGCGGCCGACGCCGAGCGCATCGTCGCGCGCCACGGGCTGCGCGCCGCGGACGCGATCCAGCTCGCGAGCGCCATCGCGACCGGCGCGCCGCGCGGATCTCCGGGCCAAGTCGTGTGCCTCGATCGGCGGCTCGCGCATGCCGCCACCACCGAGGGTTTTCGAACCGTACCCGACCTGGACTGACGCATTCATGTCGATCAAATCCGACCGATGGATCCGCCGCATGGCGCAAGCGCACCGCATGATCGAGCCGTTCGAGCCCGGCCAGATCCGTGAGGCGAACGGGCACAAGATCGTGTCCTACGGCACGTCGAGCTACGGCTACGACATCCGCTGCTCGAGCGAATTCAAGATCTTCACCAACATCAACACGACAATCGTCGATCCGAAGGCGTTCGACGCCGGCTCGTTCGTCGATTTCAAGGGCGACGTCTGCATCATTCCGCCGAACTCGTTCGCGCTCGCGCGCACCGTCGAGTATTTCCGCATTCCGCGCAACGTGCTCACGATCTGCCTCGGCAAGTGCCTGACGGGCGACACGCGCGTTATCGATGCTTCGACGGGCGCCTACATTCCCATATCACGGATGCGAGGCAGCGCGACGATCGGCATGGACGGCTGGCGCCTGCGCGGTGCCGGCGTGAGCGCGGTCATTCCGCAAGGCCGCAAGCCCGTATTCGAGTTGCGCTCACGCGCCGGCCTCCGGATACGAGCGACCGCCACGCATCCTTTCCGCCAACTGACGGGCTGGTCGCCGTTGAGCGCATTGCGCCCCGGTGATCGCATCGCCGTGGCGCGCGACCTGCCGGTCTTCGGGCGAACGCCCGTTCCGGACTGGGAAGCTTCGCTGCTCGGCCTGATGATTTCCGAAGGACAATGCCGAACTCGCGGTCATAGTCCAACGTTCACGAGCGCCGACCCCGCGCTCGTCGCCCTGCTTCAGCGTGCCGTGGCAGCAGGTGGATTGGGCGAGGTCACCGCCAAGCCCGGGCGATTCGGCTATCGACTGGTGAACCACGCGGGCCGCGGCGGAATCCCCGAGCGGAATCGCGCGACCACGTGGCTACGCGAGCATGGCCTCGATGTCACTGCCGAGAGCAAGTTCGTCCCCGAACGCATCTTCACGGCGCCGCGGGCTCAGGTGCGACTGTTCCTCCAGGCACTCTTTTCCGGAGACGGCGGCCTGTACAAGTCCAGCGGCGGCCTGTATCTCGAGTACTACTCGAAGTCACGACGTCTCGTCGAGGATGTCCACCATCTGTTGCTGCGTTTCGGCGTCTTTTCGTTGTTGCGGAGCAAGACCACGGCGATCGCCACCGAGGCCCACTCCCTTCTGGTCACCGACCGCGAGCAGATCGCGCGATTCGCGACCCACGTCGGATTCTGCCCGGGTTCGGTGAAGCAGCAGCGGCTCGACCGCGAGATCCTTCCCGTGATTGCCGCATCGCCGATCCGCGGTCGTAGCAATTTTGACAGTTTGCCGAGTGAGGCATGGCCGATGCTCAGCGCGGCGGCAAGCGAAGGAAGCCTCAGCCTGAATCGATTGGGTGTTAACGTTCAACGCACCCAATCGGTCGGGCGTGCAACGGCCCTCCGGGTGCTGCATGGAACGAGGCAGCAGGGGCTGAAGGAACTTCTCGACGGACCCGTCTGGGACGTGGTCGAGTCGATCCAGCCCGCCGGCGAGGAGGAAGTCTACGATCTGTCGGTACCGGGAATCGCCAACTTCGTCGCGAATGGATTCGTCGTCCACAATTCGACCTACGCACGTTGCGGCATCATCGTGAACGTAACGCCCTTCGAGCCCGAGTGGGAAGGCTTCGTCACGCTCGAGTTCTCGAACACGACGCCGCTGCCGGCGAAGATCTACGCGAACGAGGGCGTCGCGCAGGTGATCTTCTTCGAGGCCGACGAGGTGTGCGAGACCTCGTACAAGGACCGCGGCGGGAAGTACCAGGGGCAGCAGGGCGTGACGCTGCCGAAGATGTGAGGCGCTCCCGCGGTTGCGAATCCCTGCCCGGTTCCGCGCGCGCCGGCGCGCTCACCCGAAGCGGCTGGTCAACACGTAGACGAGCGCGCTGATCAGCGCCGCGGCCGGCAGCGTTATCACCCACGCGACGACGATCCGCCGCGCGACGTGCCAGCGCACGGCGGCGGTGCGGCGCGCGGCGCCGACACCGATGATGGCGCCGGTGATCGTGTGCGTCGTCGACACCGGGACGCCGAGCCCGGTGGCGAGGAAGAGCGTGATCGCGCCGCCGGTCTCCGCGCAGAAGCCCTGGATCGGCTTGAGGTGCGTGATCCGCGATCCCATCGTGTGCACGATGCGCCAGCCGCCCATCAGCGTGCCGAGGGCCATCGCGAGCTGGCAGCTGATGACGACCCAGAACGGCACGTGGAACGGGCCGTCGAGCAGGCCCTGCGAGTACAGCAGCACGGCGATGATGCCCATCGTCTTCTGTGCGTCGTTGCCGCCGTGCCCGAGCGAGTAGAGCGACGCCGAGAGGAGCTGCAGGATCCGGAAGCGCCGGTCGACGGCGAACGGCGTCGCCTTGAGATTCGCCCACACGACGATCACCGCGAGGAGTTGCGCGAGCACGAAGCCGAGCAGCGGCGACAGGACGATCCCGAGCGCCGTCTTCCCGAGCCCGCCGAACACGACCGCTCCCCAGCCGGCCTTCGCGACGCCGGCCCCGGTCAGCCCGCCGATCAGCGCGTGGCTGCTGCTCGAGGGCAGCCCCAGTCCCCACGTGATCGCATTCCACGCGATCGCCCCCGCCAGCGCGCCGAAGATGACGTGCGCGTCGATGACGCCGGCCTCCACGATGCCGGTCCCCAGCGTGTTCGCGACGTGCAGGCCGAACACCGCGAACGCGATGAAGTTGAAGAACGACGCCATCAGCACCGCCGTGCGCGGGCGCAGCACGCGCGTCGACACGACCGTGGCGATCGAGTTCGCCGCGTCGTGCAGGCCGTTCATGAAATCGAACAGCAGCGCGACGCCGACCAGGCCGAACACGACGAACGAGCCGAGCGCGACCGTCTCCATCGCCAGGCCGCTTCAGACGTGCTTCGCGGTGATCTGCTGGACCTGGTTCGCGACGTCGTCGCACTTGTCGACGACCCGCTCGATCAGCTCGTAGAGCTCCTTGCGGTCGAGGTAGCCGATCGGATCGAGGCCGCCGCTGCCGAGCTCGGCGCGGATGCGGGCGAGCGCCGCATCGAACGATTCGTCGGCCTTCTCCTCGATCTGGCCGATCCGCTCGCAGATCGCGAAGATCTGCTTGTGGTCGCGCGTGATCGAGTCGAGGAACGGCATCGCCTTGCGCAGCAGCTCGGCGCTCTCGGCGACGGCGCTCACCATCGTCTGCATTTCGGCCGGGAACACCGATAGCGAATAGCGCTGGATGCCCTTCGCGGTGTCCTCGATCAGGTCGACGACGTCGTCGAGATCGTGCGCGAGCATCAGGATATCCTCGCGGTCGATCGGCGCGTAGAACGTGCGATTGGCGCTGAGGAAGATCTCGCGCACGACGGTATCCGCGCGCTGCTCGATCGCGCGGATCGACGCGATGTGGGTCTCGGTCGCGACCTGCCGTTGCCCCACCATGTCGCGCAACTCCGCCGCCGCCTCGACGACGCATGCGGCCTGATCGCAGAACAGCCTCGTGAAGCTGCGCTCCGGCGGCATCAGGCGGCTGAACAGGTTGAGTGCCATATGATTCGATGTTCGCGGGGAGGTACGTCGGATCCGGCCCGGACCGTCGGCGGGATCAGGCGAATGCGCCCGAGGCGGTCGACTGCGGCAGGAGGCGTGATGGTACCCGGCAACCGGGCGCATTCCAAAACGTTCTCGATTGCGATCATCGCCGCCTGCCAGGTCGCCGCGATGTCGCTGTGGTTCTCCGCCTCCGCCGTGCTGCCCGCGTTGACCGCCGAGTTCCACCTGTCGGCGTTCATGCAGGCGGCGCTCACGAGCGGCGTGCAACTCGGCTTCGTCGTCGGCTGCATCGCGAGCGCGCTGCTCGGACTGCCGGATCGCCTCGATCCGCGGCGGCTCTTCGCAGCCTCGGCGACGATCGGTGCCGTTGCGAACGCGGGATTGCTGGTGATCGACCCCGCGTCCGCCACGGCGCTTGCGCTGCGCGCGATCACGGGGGTCTGCATGGCCGGCGTCTACCCGGTCGGCATGAAGCTCGCCGCCACTTGGGCGAAAGGCGACATGGGCCTGATGGTCGGCATCCTGGTCGGCGCATTGACCCTCGGCTCGGCGTCGCCGCATCTGTTCAATGCGTTGGGGGGTCTCGCCTGGCGCACGCCCCTCGCCGTCGCGTCGGTCGCAGCGCTCGCCGCGGCGGCGCTGATCGGCGTCGCGGCGATCGGCGACAACCGCGCGCCGTCGCCGCGGATCGATCCGCATGCGGTGCTCGCCGCATGGCGCGACGTGCCGCTGCGGCTTGCGAACCTCGGCTACCTCGGCCACATGTGGGAGCTGTACGCGATGTGGGCGTGGGTCGGCGTGTTCCTGCAGGCGAGCTTCGCGTCGACGCTGCCGCCCGCGACGGCGCCCACGGCGGCCAAGCTGGCGGCCTTTGCGACGATCGCGTCGGGAGCGATCGGCTGCGTGGGCGCTGGAGTGCTCGCCGATCGCCTCGGGCGCACGACGCTGACCATCGTCGCCATGGCGGTGAGCGGCAGTTGCGCCGCGACGGTCGGCCTGCTCTACGGCGGCTCGCCGGCGGCGCTGGTGCTGGTGTGCATCGTCTGGGGGATCAGCATCGTCGCCGATTCGGCGCAGTTTTCGGCGGCGATCGCCGAGCTCGCCGACCGCGCCCGGGTCGGGACGATGCTGACGCTGCAGACCGCGCTCGGCTTCACGCTGACGCTCGTGACGATCCACCTGCTGCCGCATTTGGTGGCGGCGGTGGGCTGGCGCTACGCGTTCGCGCCGCTCGCGATCGGGCCGGCGATCGGCGTGTGGGCGATGGCGAGGCTGCGCGCGCACCCCGAGGCGGCCCGCCTCGCCGGCGGCCGCCGCTGACAAGCCGAAGATTCCGTATGGCCAGCCGCCCGGTGCCGGCGTAGCATGGCCCGCACGCTGCTGGTTCGAGCGGCGCGTTGGGAGATGCGCACCGAAACGGGAAAGGAGTCGGCCATGGGTTATCAGCTCGAAGGTCGTTTGCTGGAAGTCTGCAACTGTCGCGTGCTGTGTCCTTGCTGGATCGGCGAGGATCCGGATTTCAAGACCTGCGACACGATCATCGCGTGGCATTTCGACAAGGGCACGATCAACGGCGTCGATGTTTCCGACCGCACGATCGCGCTGTTCGCGCACGTGCCCGGCAACATCCTCCAGGGCAACTGGCGCGCCGCCGTCTACCTCGACGACCGGGTGACGCCGGCACAGGAGGACGCGATTCTCGCCGTCTATACCGGGAAGCTCGGCGGGCCGGTCGGCGACCTCGTCAAGCTCGTCGGCGAGGTCGTATCGGTCGAGAAGGTGCCGATCACGTTCGCCGTCGAAGGCGGCAAGGGCACGCTCCAGGTCGGCGACGCCGGCTTTGCGGAGCTCGAGCCGTACCGCAGCGCGAGCGGGGCGACCACGACGCTCGCCGACACGGTCTTCTCGACGGTGCCGGGGGCCCCGGTCTTCGTCGGCAAGGCGCTGGAATACCGGTCGAAGAACCACGCCGGCATGGGCAAGGACATCCACATCCGGGGCCATAACGCGCTGCAGAGCGTGTTCCGCTTCGCCGCCTGAGCCCGCCGTCGCGGCGGGCCGTCCGGGCTCGACCGCGGGCGGCCGGCCGCGCGACCGATGACGCGCGAGGCCTTCCTTGCCGGGACGTTGCGCCGCGCGGCGGGCACCGCGCATGCGCGCGTCTCGCTGGCGCTGATCGGCGCGCTGGTCGCGCTCGCCTGGGTTGCGCTGGCCGCATGGAGCGCAAGCCCCTGGCGTCGCTGGCTCGATCACGGCGCGTGGTCGGACCTCGCCTGGCTCGCGGCGTTGTGCCGCGCCGTCCCGGCGGGCGAGCGGGTCGTCCCCACGCTTGCGTATGCGCTCGCCTGGCTGTTGATGATCGCGGCGATGATGCTGCCGACCACGCTCCCGCTGCTCGCACTCTTTCGCCGGATTATCGGCAGCCGCCGCGACGCCGGCGTGCTGGTGACCATGGTGATCGCCGGCTATGCGCTTGCCTGGCTCGGCTTCGGCGCCGTCGCCTATGGGCTCGACGTCGCCGTGCGCGATGTGGCGGCGGCCTCGGGCTGGCTCGTCGCCCATGGCTGGGTCGTCGGCAGCGTCGTCGTCGCGGCCGCGGGCGCCTTCCAGTTCAGCGCGCTCAAGTACCGCTGTCTCGAGCGTTGCCGCACGCCGTTCGGATTCGTCAACGCGCACTGGCAAGGCCGGCGACCGCGCGTCGAGAGCTTCCGGCTCGGCCTGTGGCACGGCCTGTTCTGCGTGGGCTGCTGCTGGGCGCTGATGCTCGTCACGTTCGTCGTCGGCATGGGCAGCATCGGGTGGATGCTCGCGCTGGCCGCCGCCATGGCCGCCGAGAAGAACCTGCCGTGGGGTGCGCGCCTGCGCACGCCGCTCGGCCTGCTGCTGCTCGCCTGGGGCGCGGGGATCGCCGTCGCCAACGGGTGACGGCGAAGATTCGTCCCGCACGCCGGCCGAGTTGGCGCACAATGCGCGCCGGGCGAGCCGCCGCGCGACGCCGTAGGACGGGCGTCGGAACTCCGGCGCGGCCGGCAGTCTTACTTCACTTCAGCGGCAACGAGCATGCGGCGCCGCCCGCATTGCCGGCACATTGGAGGCAGCGATGAAGTTTCGCTTTCCGGTGGTCATCATCGACGAGGATTACCGCTCGGAGAATGCCAGCGGTCTCGGCATCCGCGCCCTCGCGCGCGCGATCGAGACGGAGGGGATGGAGGTCGTCGGCGTGACGAGCTACACCGACCTCGCGAGCTTCGCGCAGCAGCAGTCGCGCGCCTCGGCGTTCATCCTGTCGATCGACGACGAGGAGTTCGGCGGCGGCTCGCCCGAGGAGACGCGCAACGCGCTCGCGACGCTGCGCGCCTTCGTGGAGGAGATCCGCTTCCGCAACTCCGAGATCCCGGTGTTCCTGCACGGCGAGACGCGCACGTCGCGGCACATCCCGAACGACATCCTGCGGCAGTTGAACGGCTTCATCCACATGAACGAGGACACGCCGGAATTCGTCGCGCGCTACATCCTGCGCGAGGCCCGCACCTACCTCGACAGCCTGGCGCCGCCGTTCTTCCGCGCGCTCGTCCATTACGCGAACGACGGCTCGTACTCGTGGCATTGCCCCGGTCATTCGGGCGGCGTCGCGTTCCTGAAGAGCCCGGTCGGGCAGATGTTCCACCAGTTCTTCGGCGAGAACCTGCTGCGCGCCGACGTCTGCAATTCGGTCGACGAGCTCGGGCAGCTCCTCGACCACTCGGGCCCGGTCGCCGCCTCCGAGCGCAACGCGGCGCGGATCTTCAACGCCGACGAGCTGTTCTTCGTCACCAACGGCACGTCGACGTCGAACAAGATGGTGTGGCACGCCACCGTCGCGCCGGGCGACATCGTCGTCGTCGACCGCAATTGCCACAAGTCGGTGCTGCACGCGATCACGATGACCGGCGCGATCCCGGTGTTCCTCACGCCGACGCGCAACCACATGGGCGTGATCGGGCCGATCCCGATGGAGGAGTTCCGCTGGGAGAACATCGAGAGGAAGATCCGCGCGCATCCGTTCGCGCGCCACGTCAAGACCAAGCCGCGCATCCTGACGATCACGCAGAGCACCTACGACGGCGTGCTGTACAACGCCGACACGATCAAGGAGCTGCTGTCGACGAAGATCGACACGCTGCACTTCGACGAGGCGTGGCTGCCGCACGCCGCGTTCCACGACTTCTATCGCGGGATGCACGCGATCGGCCGGGATCGCCCGCGCTCGAAGGACGCGCTGATCTTCTCGACGCAGTCGACGCACAAGCTGCTCGCCGCGCTGTCGCAGGCGTCGCAGATCCTGGTCCAGTACAGCGAGACGCGGCAGCTCGACCGCTACCGCTTCAACGAGGCGTACCTGATGCACTCGTCGACGTCGCCGCAGTACGCGATCATCGCCTCCTGCGACGTCGCCGCGGCGATGATGGAGCCGCCCGGCGGCACGGCGCTCGTCGAGGAATCGATCATGGAGGCGCTCGACTTCCGCCGCGCGATGCGCAAGGTCGACCTCGAATACGGTGATTCGTGGTGGTTCAGGGTATGGGGCCCCGATTACCTGACCGACGAGGGCATCGGCGACCGCGAGGACTGGATGATCCGCGCCGAGGACAAGTGGCACGGCTTCGGCGAGCTGGCGCCGGGCTTCAACATGCTCGATCCGATCAAGGCGACGGTGCTCACGCCCGGTCTCGACGTGGCGGGCGACTTCGCCGACCAGGGCATCCCGGCGGCGATCGTCACCAAGTACCTCGCCGAGCACGGCGTCATCGTCGAGAAGACGGGTCTCTACTCGTTCTTCATCATGTTCACGATCGGCATCACCAAGGGACGCTGGAACACGCTCGTCACCGCGCTGCAGCAGTTCAAGTCGGACTACGACGCCAACCAGCCGCTCTGGCGCGTGCTGCCGGAGTTCGTCCAGACGCACCCGCGCTACGAGAAGATCGGGCTGCGCGACCTTTGCGACAGCATCCACGGCATCTACAAGGCGAACGACATCGGCCGCCTCACGACCGAGATGTACCTGTCGAACCTGGAGCCCGCGATGAAGCCGGCGGACGCGTTCGCGCGGATGGCGCACCGCGAGATCGAGCGGGTCGAGATCGACGACCTCGAGGGCCGCGTGACGAGCGTGCTGCTGACGCCCTATCCGCCGGGAATTCCCCTGCTGATCCCCGGCGAGCGCTTCAACCGCCAGATCGTCAAGTACCTGCAGTTCGCCCGCGACTTCAACGAGCGCTTCCCGGGCTTCGACACCGACATCCACGGCCTGGTCGAGGAGGAGATCGGCGGGCGCACGCGCTACTTCGTCGATTGCGTGGCGGGGGCGAAGGTGATCGCGGCGATGCCGACGCTGCGCGTGCGCAGCGTGAGGAAGGGCGGCTGAATCGGGCTGGGACGCCGCCGATGCGGGCTCTGACGCCCCCTCGGCGACGCGCGTGCCCATCACGACGCAGGCGCTCGTCGTGCAGATCGCGACCCCGTTCGCGCCCGACGAGGGGCGCCGCCCGTTACGGACCGTAGCGCTCGATGCCGGGGATGTCGTCGAACGCCGTGTCGAACGTCATGATCCGCTCGACATGCTCGCGCGCCATGACCGCGGCGTGCAGGGCGTCGCGGGCCGATAACTGCGGCCTGCCCAGCACGTAGTCGCGGGCGCGCTCGACGTCGTCCATTTCGATCGACACGACCTCGTCGACGACGCCGCGCAGCATGTCGAACGCCGGCTGGATCGCGTCGCGCCTGCCGATTGCCGTGTAACGGTGCAGGATCTCCTGGAATACCTGCGCGCTCGTGATCAGCCGCTCCCCTGCGGCGATCGCCGTTTCGAGCAGGTGTCGCGCGTCATGCTTGTGCCGATGATCCGCTCCGACGACGTACATCGGGATGTTCGAATCGACGAATATCACCGCGGCTCGCCGAGGTAGCCCTGCTCGATCTCGGCCAGCATCCGGTCGAGGTCGGGCGCGCGAAAGGCGTGGCGCGTCGCCTTGCGCACGACGGCGAGCTTCCTGCTCGCGCTCGCGCCGGGTCTGGCCCGGCGCGCCGCGCGAAGCGCCTGGCGCACCCACTCGGCGGTTGTCATTTGCTCCCGGCGATCCGCCTGGCGGACTCGGCTAACTCCTTGTCTTGCAAGAGAACCTGCGGTCGCTTACTCATTGGATGAGTCTAACTGCATAGTAGTCGATCAACCGCGTCTTCGCTCGCGGCCCAGCGGCCGTCAGCCGCGCGGGGTGAGGGTCAGCTCGGGGCGCGGCTCGTCGCGCAGGCTGCCGTCGGGCAGCGTGACGTGGCACTCGTTGAAGATGCGCGCGCGGCAGGCCGCGCACGTGGCGGAATCGAGCGTCCTGTAGATAATCGCGATCGCCTGCTCCTTCGACGCGAAGACATGGTCGCGGCCGATCTGATCCAGATAGCCGCCACGCTCGAGCACGGCCTGGACCTCGGGCCGCAGCCTGCAGAGGTAGAGCCGGACTCCGGATTGGCGCAGCGTCTGCGCGAGCCGCCCGAGGAACTCGCCACCGGCGTTGTCGACCAGGTTGACGCCCGTCACGAGCAGCAGCAGGTGCCGCGTGGCGGGACGCGTGGCTCGCGCCGCTTCGATCTGGTCGTGGATGTGCTCGACGGAGCCGAAGAACAGCGCCCCGTCGATGCGCAGCATGTCCAGTTGCGGGCACAGCGGCGTATCGTCGCGGACGCGGCGGAAGCGCCGCTGCGCCGAAGGGTCGGGCGCGACGCGCAGGACCAGCGGATGCGTGGCCCAGTTCAGATAGATCAGCAGCGACACCAGCACGCCCACGAGGATCGCGACCTCGAGGCGGATCGTCAGCGTTGCCACGAACGTCAGCGCCAGCGTCAATGCATCGGCGCGATCGGCGCGCCATACGCGGCGCATCGCCCGCACGTCGATCAGCCCCCACGCGATGATGAACAGCAGCGCGGCCATCGACGCGACCGGCAGGTAGCTCGCGAGCGGGCGGATCAGCAGCAGGATCACGAGCAGCAGGACGGCCGAGGCGACGCAGGCGAGCGGGGTGCGCGCCCCCGCCTCGTAGTTGGCGCCGGTGCGATTGAACGAGCCCGACGTCGGATAGCTCGACGTGAACGCGCCGACGATGTTGGCGAGCCCCTGCCCGATGAATTCCTGGCTGCCGTCGATGCGCTGCCCTGATTTCAGCGCGATCGCGCGCGCGCTCGAGATCGCCTCGGAGAGTCCGATCACCGTCAGCGCCAGCGCGATCGGCGCGAGGTGCTGCCACGTCTCGAGCGAGAACTGCGGCAGCGACAGCGGCGGGATCGCGGACGGCAGATCGCCGATCGTCGGGACGCGCTCGAGGCCGAGCAGCGGCAGCGCCAGCGCGAACGCCGCGCCGAGCACGATTCCCGTCAGCATGTACGGGATCCGCGGCAGCCAGCGCCTGCCGGCAAGCGCGGCGACGAGCGTGAAGACCCCGACGGCGAGCACCGCCGGCCTCGTCTCGTCCAGATGGGTGATGAAGTCGCGAAGCGCCGCGATGAAGCTCGCCTGCTGCGGTATCGGGAGGCCGAAGAAGTTGCGCAATTGCGCGCCGACGATCAGCAGGCCCGCGCCGGCGGTGAAGCCGATCACGACGGAGTTGGAGATGAAATTGACCAGCGAGCCGAGCCGGGCGACGCCGAGGCCGAGCTTGATCAGGCCGACCATGAGGTTCAGTGTCAGGACGAGCGCCACGTAAGCCGGCGTGAACGGCGCGGCGAGCGCGCTGACGGTTGCGAACACCATCAGCGACGTCGCGTTCGTCGGCCCCGACATCAGGTGCCAGGACGAGCCCCACAGCGCACCCACGACGGCGGGGAGCATCGCCCCGTAGAGGCCGTACTCGGGTGGCATCCCCGCGAGCGTCGCGTACGCCACGCCCTGCGGCAGCACCAGCACGGCGGCGACGAGGCCCGCGAGCACGTCGGCGCGCAACGTCTCGCGGTTGACGCGATGCCGCCACGCGAGGAACGGGAGAAGCCTCAGCGCAAGTGGCCGCATTAGCGCAGATCCGTCTCCGAAGCGCCGCGAACAGCCCCGAGCGCGCGAGGTGTCGCAGCGAGCCGCACGACGACGGATTTCAGACCTTGCCCTTCCACGGAACGACGATTCGCTCGACGTAGCGCATCAGCAGGTCGAACAGGTACGCGACGACGCCGATCACGATGATGCCCATGATGACGATGTCGGTGCGCAGGAAGTTGGACGCGTTCAGCACCATCTGCCCGAGCCCCTTCGTGGCGGCGACCATCTCGGCCGCGACGAGCGTCGTCCATCCGAACCCGATCGCGATCCGCATCGCGGTGAGGATCTCCGGCATCGCCGCCGGAACGATCACGTGCCGGATGACCTGCCGCCGGGTCGCCCCCATCGAATACGCCGCGTGGATCTGCTCCTGCGACACCGAGCGCACGCCGGCGCGCGCGCTCATCGCGAGCGGCGCGAAGCACGCGAGGTAGATCAGCAGCACCTTCGACAGCTCGTCGATGCCGAACCAGATGACGATCAGCGGCAGATACGCGAGCGGCGGCAGCGGACGGTAGAACTCGATCGGCGGATCGAAGATGCCGCGCGCGATGCGCGACACGCCCATCGCGATGCCGACCGGGATCGCGGTGACGCACGCGGCGAAGAATGCGGTGAACACCCGGAACATCGACCAGCCGAAATGCTCGGCGAGCGGCGCATCGGTCAGCTTGCCCGCGGCCGACTCGTACAGGCGCTCGGCGACGATCTCGGGCGTCGGCAGGAACAGCGGCGGGACCCAGCGGAAATGACTCGCGAGCCACCACAGGGCGAGGATGGCGACAATCGTGACGGCGCTGATCAGCGTCGTCGGCCCCTCGCCGGGCGTCGTGAACCGCGACGTCTTGACCATCGCCGGCGCCGCAGGCGGCGCGGCGCGCTCGTCGAGGGGCGGTGCCGGCGCGGCGTCCGACGAGGCGGGCGGCGTCATGCGGCGGCGGCGGCTGCGTCGGCGGGGGAGCGGTGCTGGATCACCGCGAGCACCTCCTCGCGGACGCGAATGAA
>DASURV010000189.1:0-5471 GCA_036375455.1 Casimicrobiaceae bacterium
TCGACGACCAGCACGCGCCGGCGCGCCGCCGCCGACTCGGAGGCTCGACGCGCCTGTGCGACACGCTCGTCGTCCGCCGGATCGTAGCGGATGACGCCGCTCCGCTGCGCGAGCTGCACCGGATTGACGATCAGCACGATCTCGCCGGTGCCGAGGACCGTGGCCCCGGTGATGCCGGGCACGCGTGCGAGCTGCGGCCCGATGTTCTTCACGACCACTTCCTGGTTGCCGACCATCTCGTCGACATGGACGGCCACCGTTCCCTGGCCGCCGCGCACCAGCAGCACCGGGTTGTAGCGCGCGAGCTCCGGGGTCGCCACGGTGTCGCCGAGCAGGCGCGGCAGGTAATGGAACGGCCACGCGCGGCCCTGCCAGTGCAGGTTGCGGTCGGCGTAGAGCGTGCGCACGACGTCGGGCTTGACCTGCTGCACCTGCTCGACCATCTGCGCGGGCAGCGCCCAGATGCGGCCGGCCGCCCGCACCAGCACGGCCGGCGCGACGGCGAGCGTCAGAGGCAGGAACAGGTTGAAGCGAGTGCCCTTGCCGAGCGCCGTGTGCACGTCGACCCGCCCGCCGAGGCCGATGATCTCGTTGCGCACGACGTCCATGCCGATGCCGCGGCCCGAGATCTGCGTGACCTTCGACGCGGTCGAGAAGCCCGGCTGGAACAGGCATTCCACGAGCTGGTGGATCGTCGGCTCCGCCTCCGCCGTCAGCAGGCCCGCGGCCACCGCGCGCTCGCGCACCTGCTCGAAATCGATGCCGGCGCCGTCGTCGGAGAGCTCGATGACGATCTCGTTGCCGACCTGCCGCACCGCAATGGCGATCTCACCCGTTTCCGACTTGCCGGCGCCGATGCGCGCGGCACGCGCCTCGAGTCCGTGGTCGAGCGCGTTGCGCAGCAGATGCTCGAGCGGCCCGGCAAGCTTCTCGAGCACCGAGCGGTCGAGCTCGGTCTGGCCGCCGTGGATCTCGAGGTTCGCCCGCTTGTCGAGCTCGCGCGCGGTCTTGCGCAGGATCCGATACAGCCGCTCCGAGAGGCTGCTGAACGGCACCGTGCGGATCGAGAACAGGCGCTGCTGCACGTCGCGCGACAGCCGCGCCTGCGCGAGAAGCGCCGCATCGGCGTCGTCGAGATTCTTCAGCAGCGACTGCTGGACGGTCGACACGTCGTTCACGCCCTCGGCGAGCGAGCGCGTGAGCTCCTGGAACCGCGTGAAGCGGTCGAGCTCGAGCGGGTCGAAATCCTCGTGCGTCGTGCTGGCGGCGGACATTCGCGACTGGATCTGGGTTTCCGCCTGCAGCTCGATCTCGCGCACCTGGCTGCGCAGGCGGATCACGCTGCCGGTGAGCTCGAGCAGGTTCGCCTTCAGCGCGCGCAGCTCGCCCTCGACGCGCCCCCGCGCGATGGCGACCTCCCCGGCTTCGTTCACCAGTCGATCGACGATGTCCGCGCGCACGCGCAGCATCGCGCGCGCCGTCTCGGCACCTTCGACCCGATCCGAAGCCCGGCGTCGCGGATGCGAGGCGGCCGTATAGGGCGGGGCGAGCTCGATCGCAGCCGCGGCCGGCACGGCGGGCGTCGCGCTTTCCTGCGCCGCGTCGGCGTCGACAGTGGCCGGCGCCGCCGATGCCGCCGCCGGCTCGACCGCCGGCGCGAGCCAGGGCAGCGCGACGTTCGCCTTGCCCTCGCGCAGGGCGTCGAGGACGTAGCTCACCCGGTCGAGATCCGTATCGAGCGCCTCGAACAGATCGGCGCTCGGCGCGATCGGGAGATCACCGGTCGACAGCCGCGATTCCATCCGGTGCGCGAGCTCGCCCAGACGCATGGCGCCCACCATCCGCGCGCTGCCTTTCAGCGTGTGCAACGTGCGCCGAAGCTGGGCCGCCGCCGTCGCGTCCTCCGGTGCGCGGCGCCATCCGCGCAGCAGCTCGCCGGCCTGCGGAAAGAGCTCGGCGGCCTCGTCGAGAAAGATCGGCAGGATCGTCTCATCGACGTCGTCGGCAACTTCGAGCAGCGAATCGTCGCTCGATGGCCTGGCCTCCTGCGCGATCGCGGCCAATGCGGCAGGACTCCAGCCTTCCGCCATGGCGGACGCGTCCGGCTCTCGCGCCGGCGCCACGGCTTCGTCGGAAGGTCGCGTTGCGTCAACGTCGGCCACGGCCTCGGTTGGCACGTTCGCGGCGGCCTCCTGCGTCTCGGCAGGTGGCGTGACCGCTTCGGGTGCCGGCGTTGCGAACGGCTCGGCCCGTGCTTCCCCGTCTGCGACCGGCTCGTCGGCCACGAGCTCGAGCCTGTCGGCCGTCTCGTCGACCGGAATCAGCGGCTCGGCCGGCGGCAGATTGGCGAGCGCCTCCTGCCGCAGCTCTTCGAGCTCCGCCGCGATCTCCGCGGCCTCGCGCTCGTCGCTCGGCGTAAAGCCTTCCCGGCGCTTGACGCGGCCCACGAAATGGGAAAGACCGGCCGTCGCACGCACGAGGACGGGCTGCGCGATCCCGGGAAACGGCGCGCCACGCTCCTCGAGCGCGAGCAGCGCCTGCTCGAGCGCGCGCGCGGTCGTCGCGATCAGTGCGATCCCGCCCGTGCGATGGATACCGCACAGCGTATGGCTTGCGCGCACCAGCGTCGCGACCGGCCAATGCTCCGGATCGAACTGCAATACACCGACCTCGTGCTGCAGCATCGCGACGTGCTGCTCGGCCTCGTCGCACAGGATCTTCCATAGCGACGACGACAGGCGGACGTCGCCGACCTGCACCTCGTCGGTTTCCGCCCCCGCGGCATCGGCGGCGCGCGAGGCGTCGGTCAGCAGCGTGAGCCCCGGCGTATGCGCCGCCGGGGGGCGGGCACGCGCCTCGATCGCATGCGTCGACGTATTGTCGGCGACCACGCGCAGCACGGGTTTGGCGCCGTCGCGCGGATCGAGCGGCAACCCGACGTCGATCGTTTCGCCGGCCGACTCCTCGAGAATCGTCACGATCGGCGCCGCATGATCGGGCAGAGACTCGCCGAGCTCGGGGAACGTCATCAGCTCGAGCTGCTCGAGGTCGAGCCCGTCCGGCGTCGTTGGCGCAATGTCGGTCGCGCCCAAGGCGTGCGGCGGCGCGGGAGACTCGATCGGGGCCGCCCGCTCCTCGCCATGGACCGGGCGCAGGTCCGCTCCGGACGCGGCGAGCGGGGCGGTGCGCGGCGCCGACACCACGGGACCAATCGGCCGGTCCGTGGCGATCGGGGCCGGCCGGGCAGGTGCCACGGGCGGCAACGGGATTGCCGGGGAGCTGCCGGGCAGCTCCGCTTCGACGGTGCGCAGCGACGCCTGCAGCGGCGACGGGTCGGTGGCGAACCGGCCGGCCTCGCGGAGCTCGCGGACCCACTGCCGGAAGCTCGCCTGCGCGGTGCCGATCAGCGCGAGGACGGCCGGCGTCACGCGCCGGTCTTCCTCGAGCAGGCGGTTGTGAATGCGCTCGACGCCCCAGGCGAGCTCGCCGAGCTCGGTGAGGCCGACCATGCGGCCGCTGCCCTTCAGCGTGTGGAACTGGCGGCGGACGGTGACGAGCGCCTCGCGATCGCCGGGCGAGTGCTCGAGCACGCGCAGGTTCTCCTCGACCACGTCGAGCACTTCGTCGGCTTCGGTCAGGTAGATGTCGAGAAGCTCCGCGTCGAGACCGCTCGCGTCGGTGGCGAGCAGGCGCTGCGTCTCCTCGGAAATGGCGGGTGCGGGGGTCGCGCCGGATTCGACGATGAGGTCGACGCTCGCCGCCAGCGCGGCTTCCTGGCCCCCGCCATCGATCTCCTGGAGCGCGGCGTTCGCCTGGGCGACGAGCTCCGCATCGCCGATCAGGTCGGCGTCGTCGCGCAGGCTCGCGAGCCTGCCGCGCAACTCGCTTCGCGCGAGCGCATCGGCCGGCGCGCTGCGCACGTCGGCGAGAAGCCGCGGCAGCGTCGCGCGCAATTCCGCCACCGAATCCTCGACCGACTGCGTGTCGGCCGCCGCCGGCTGCGGCGCCTCCCCGAGGCGCTTCGCGATGAGCGGCGCGATGATCCTGCCGCGGTCGGGGCGCTGGTGCAGCACCGCGTCGACGTAGAAGCCGAGACCGGACAGCGACTCGGCCAGCAGCTCGAGGCCCTCCTCGTCGACCGGCGTTTCCGGATTCGCGTAGCTTTCGATCTGCGTCTGGCAGAGCGCGAGCAGGCGATCGGCGTCGTCGAGATCGAGCATGCGCAGCGCGCCGCGGATCTGCTGGCTGTCCTTCGCGAGCGTCGCGAGCTCGACACGCCGCGTGTGGTCGCGGAAGAACGCGTCGAGCACCTGCTCCATGTGCCGCAGGTTGGCCTGCACTTCGCGCATCACGTGCCCGAGCAGCGCGCGCTCCTGCGCGCGGCGTGACATTTCGTCGAGCACCGGCGCGGCGTGCGTGGCGGGCTGCCCGGTGCCGGCGGCGTCGAGCCGGGCGAGCATCGCGTCGACCTGGCCCTGGAAGTCGGGCGACAGGTTGCTGAAATTCTCGAACGCGCTCTCGGCGAGCAGCAGCGCGGTCGCAAATTCCATCGCGAGCGGCTCGGACACCCCCTGGGGCGGCATCGCGGCCAGGCGCTCGGCGAGAACACCGGTCAGGCGCGCGAGCGCCGGATGCTTGACCTCGAGCGCCTTCGCATGCGCCGAAGCGAGCAGTTGCGCGAGCTTCGGCAGATGCTCGCTGCGACCGGACGCGGCCTTGAGCCACGCGTCCTTCGCGCTGCCGAGCTGGTCGCGGGCCTCGCGCAGCAGCGGCTGCAGCCGCACGACGTCGGCGTCGAGCGCCTCGGCGGACGGAATCAGCGACGCGAGCCGATAGGCGCGCTGCACCGCCTCGATCGCGGGTGCCACCGGCTTGCTGATCGCGACGTAGTAGAGCACCTCGCGGCGCAGCCGGTCCGCGACCTTCGCGCTCCCCTCGGTCACGCGGCGGATCTGCATGTCGATCCGCGCGACGAGCTGCTTCGCGCCGAAGCTCGCGTCGAGCCCGTCCTTCTCGAGCCCCTCGAGCAGCGCGCCCGCGGTCCACCAGAACGCACGCAGCGACGATTGCGTCGTCGCGTCCTCGATCGCCACGATCGCCTCGCGCATCATGGTGGCGCCGCTCGCAGCGCCGCGCAGCCATTCGAGCAGCCCCCGCTGGTACTGCCTGCGCTCCTTCAGCAGATGCGACGCGAGCCGCGCCGCGGGCATGATCTCCGCAGGCGACGGGCGCGGCGCGCGCACGGCGAGGTCGGGGTAGAAGAGATCGGTCGGCGCGGGGCTCTCTTCCCCGCGCGCCCTGCGCATCGCCTCGTATTCGGGATAGAGCTTGAGCGGGACCGGCGGCGCACCGTTGGCGATCTCGTCGAGGAACACCCGCAGGCGGCTGCAGGCGTGATCGACGAGATCGACCGCCGCCGCAATGGCGTCGGCCGCAAGCTCCTCCATCCGCGTGAGCTGCCGCTCGATCTC
>DASURV010000190.1:0-5578 GCA_036375455.1 Casimicrobiaceae bacterium
TCGCCGAAGACGCCGCGCACCGTGGGTCGCGGACGAAAACCGGGGAACGCGTACGTATCCCACAGCCGCCGCATTCGCCTCGTCGAAGTAGCCATGCAAGCATGTTGGCAGTTTCCACTGTCCCTGAACATGCCCGAACGCCAGCATCCACGCCACTTCCGGGTCGATTCACCCCCTCAAATGACCCACACGACTTCCTGAAGACCCCTAAAAGTATACCCCTCGGGACACTTCTACCGCCGTTCGCCCGGGAATGGCTGCATGAGCTCGGCCTCGAACACGTCAGCTACGATCCCCCAAATCGAGGCCCGACCACAGGGGCACGCTGCTCGTCACCCCGCTCGAGTTGCTCGACCGCCGCGCCGCTCGCGGTTCTCGCTGCTCACGCGCTATCTCGCGAGCCGGCTCGCCGTGTTCTCGTTCGTCGCGCCGCTCTTCGGCGTCGCGTTCGGGACGCAGCCGCTCGGCGAGGCGTTGACGCCGGGATTCGCCACCGGCGCGGCGCTCGTGCTCGTCGGGATCGCGCTCGTCAACGTGCGGCCGCGCGCCGCTCCGCCGTAGCGATCCTCGCGGCGATGACGATGCCGCGGGCGATGGCGCGCGGTCGCCCCGGTCGAATGAACCCGCGCGATCTGCCCGCGTAGGCGCGAGTGGTACGCCTGCGGCGGCGTCTCGGCTTCGAGCGCAACGTTGCCGGCAGCCGTGCCGCGGCGGGCATCGAAGACTCCTTTGTTCGCAACGCGTTGGCGCGTCCTGCGCACCCCGTTCCCGTTTGGGGCGCAGCCCCTTCGTCGATCCGTCAGCGATCGGTAAGTCTTCGGCGACCAGACTGCCCGCGCTGCATTGATCACCAAGGAGATCGAGATGAACGCTGACCTTACGCCGAAGCCTTTGAGGACCGTCGTGGCGCTCGCTCTGCTGCTCGGCAGCGTCAACGCCCTCGCCGCCGACCCCGTCTTCGAAAGCTTCGATCGGATGCTCGGCCACGAACCCGGGTCGGCGATCCCCGTCACGGCCGTCGACCGCGACGCGGATCCGCTGATCCACGCGATCGTGCTTCCGCTGCGCAATCCCGCTCGAAGCTCGCCACCGGCGACGGATCCGATCGCCGAGAGCTTTGCGCGGATGCTCGCGCATGCGCCGAGCACGGTTGCGCCACCCGTACCGTCCAGCCAGGGGCCCGACCCGCTCACCGTTGCGATGGTCGAGCCGCTGCGCCGAAGCCTGTCCGAAAGTGCCGCAGCGACGCACTTCGCGATAGCGCGGAGCGCCGCTGCAAGACGCTGACCTGTCGTGCCCGGCGATCCCGCGCGGGTGCGGATGAGCATCGCGACTGACCAGCCGGTACACGTTTCTGCGCCGCTCGAGCGCGATCCGAAGGCGATGTCGCCGGAAAACACTGGAAAACCAGGAGTATCCGAAGTGCGACGAGCGTGCGCAGCACGTGCTCTCAGCCGAGCTCCGACGGATGCGCCACCGCGGTGCCGAGCTTGCCGACGACGACGCCGGCCGCCTCGTTGGCGATGCGCATCGCGGCTTCGAGCGGTGCGCCTGCCGCGAGCAGCGCGCCCAGCGTCGCGATCACCGTGTCGCCCGCGCCGGAAACGTCGAACACTTCGCGCGCCTGCGCCGGCACCGTGAACGTGCCGGCATCGGAGTAGAGGCTCATCCCCTCCTCCGAGCGCGTGACGAGCAATGCCTCGAGGTCGAGATCGCGCCGTAGCTGCTGCGCGCGCCGCGCGAGATCGGCTTCGTCGCGCGCGCGGCCGGCGACCTGGCGAAACTCGGTGCGGTTGGGCGTGATCAGCGTCGCCCCGCGGTAGCGGTCCCAGTCCTCGCCCTTCGGATCGACGAGCACCGGCTTGCCGGCGGCGCGACCGCGCTCGATCATCGTCGCGATGTGCGCGAGGCCGCCCTTGCCGTAGTCGGACAGCAGCAGCGCGTCGGAGCGGGCGAGGAGCTGGTCGAACTCCGCGAGATGCGACGCGAGCAGCTCGAGCGGCGGCGGCGTCTCGAAATCGATCCGCAGCAGTTGCTGCTGGCGGCCGATCACGCGCAGCTTGACCGTCGTCGTGAGCGCCGCATCGCGCAGGAACGACGTCTCGATGCGCTCGCCCGCGAGCAGGCGCAGCAGGGCGTCGGCCGGCTCGTCGGTCCCCGTCGCCGAGAGCAGCATCGCATGCGCCCCGAGAGCGGCGACGTTGCGCGCGACGTTCGCCGCTCCGCCCGGGCGCTCCTCGGCGCGCGCGATCTTCACGACGGGCACCGGCGCCTCCGGCGAGATCCGCTCGACGTCGCCGAACCAGTAGCGGTCGAGCATGACGTCGCCGACGATCAGCACCCGCGCCGCGGCGACGCGCGCGCGCCAGTCCGCGAACCGCACGCCTGCGCTGGCGCTCATGCTCTTCCGATCGCCACGTGCTCGAAGCCTGCGCCGCGCACCGCGGCCGGCTCGTAGAGATTGCGGCCGTCGAAGATCAGCGGCCGCTTCATCCGTCGCTGCAGCGCTTCGAAGTCCGGGCTGCGAAACTCCTTCCATTCGGTGACGACGAGGAGCGCGTCGGCCCCGTCGCACGCGGCGAGCGGGCTCGCGGCCAACGTCACGCGCGGGACGTCGCCGAGCAGGCGCCGCGCCTCGTCCATCGCCACCGGGTCGTACGCCGAGATCGACGCGCCGAGGCGGGCGAGCGCGTCGATGATGACCCGCGAAGGCGCCTCGCGCATGTCGTCGGTGTTCGGCTTGAACGCGAGGCCCCAGACGGCGAAGCGTCGCCCCGAGAGGTCCGTTCCGAAGCGGGCGACGATCTTGTCGACCAGCACCCGCTTCTGCGCTTCGTTCGCGGCCTCGACCGCGGCGAGCACCTGAAGCGGCGACCCGGCGCGCCGCGCCGTGTGCTGCAGCGCCCTCACGTCCTTCGGGAAGCAGCTCCCGCCGTAGCCGACGCCCGGGTAGAGGAAATGCCAGCCGATCCGCGGATCGGAGCCGATCCCGTGGCGCACCGACTCGATGTCGGCGCCGAGCTTCTCGGCGAGATTGGCGAGCTCGTTCATGAACGAGATCCGCGTCGCGAGCATCGCGTTCGCCGCGTATTTCGTCAGCTCGGCGGAGCGCACGTCCATCACGAGCAGCCGCTCGCGATTGCGCTGGAACGGCGCGTAGATGTTGCGCAGGATCGCGATCGCCCGCTCGTTGTCGGCGCCGATCACGACCCGGTCGGGCTTCATGAAATCGTCGATCGCGGCGCCTTCCTTCAGGAACTCCGGGTTCGACGCGACGGCGTACGGCACGTCGACGCCGCGCGCCGCAAGCTCCTCCGCGACGACCGCACGCACGTGGTCGGCGGTGCCGACCGGAACCGTCGACTTGTCGACGATCAGCGTCCATTGCGTCATCCGCCGCCCGATGTTGCGCGCCGCCTGCAGCACGTACTGCATGTCCGCGCTGCCGTCCTCGTCGGGTGGCGTGCCGACGGCGATGAACTGCACGCCGGCGTGGCCGACGGCGGCGTCGACGTCGGTCGTGAACCGCAGGCGCGAGGCGGCGACGTTGCGCCGGATCATCGGCTCGAGTCCCGGCTCGTGGATCGGCACGCCGCCCATGCGCAGCAGCTCGATCTTGCGCGCGTCGACGTCGAGGCACAGCACGTCGTTGCCCACTTCCGCTAGGCAGGTTCCGGTCACGAGCCCGACGTAACCGGTGCCGATCATCGTGATCTTCATGCGCGGTGGCCCAAGGCGCGATTGATCGCGGCAAGCGCGGCGACCGGGTCGGCGGCGGCGGTGACCGGCCGGCCGACGACGAGATAGTCGGCCCCTTTCTCGACGGCCTCCTCCGGCGTGACGATACGGGCCTGGTCGTCCCGCGCGCTCCCCGCGGGACGGATCCCCGGCGTGACGAGCGCGAAGCCGGGTCCGAACGCCGCGCGCATCGCCGCCGCCTCGAGCGCCGAGCAGACGACGCCGTCGAGGCCGCACTCGTGCGTCAGCTCGGCGAGCCGCAGCGCATAGCGCCCCGCTTCCGCGTCGATGCCGGCATCGCGCAGCGCGAACGCGTCGAGGCTCGTGAGCAGCGTGACGGCGATGAGGAGCGGCCGCGGCCGGCCGCTCTCCGCCGCCGTCGCGGCGACGGCGTCGCGCGCCGCCGCAAGCATCGCCCGCCCGCCCGCCGCGTGCACGTTCAGCATCCACACGCCGAGGCGCGTCGCCGCCGCACAGGCCTGCGCGACGGTGTTCGGGATGTCGTGGAACTTGAGATCGAGGAACACGTTGAACCCGCGCGCGACCATCCAGCGCACCGGCTCGGGGCCGGCGACGACGAACATCTCCTTGCCGACCTTCAGGGCGCAATCGTGCGGATCGAGACGATCGGCGAGCGCCAGCGCGCGCATCGGATTCGCGAAATCGAGCGCGACGATGACGCGCGGGCTCGGGGGGCTCGTCATGGGTGCATTCCTCAGGCGTAGCCGTCGGGGCTCTCCGAGCGTTTCGGCGAGTACGTCTCCCACTTCTGGCAGCCGGGACAGCGCCAATAGTATTGCCGCGCGCGAAAGCCGCAGTGGTCGCACTTGTAGAGGCCGAGGCGCTTGATGTGCTGGCCGACGAGCCCCTTCACGAGCTCGAGGTCGTGGCGGCGCTCCGGCGGCGACGCCAGCAGTTGCGCCTCGAGGAGGCGATCGAGGCCGATCAGCGTCGGGTTGCGGGCGAGCTCCTCCTTGATCAGCGTCGCGGCCGCATCGGGTCCCTCGTGCTCGAGCATCAGCGTGAACAGCGCGTTCAGCAGGTCGAGCGACGGGTACTGCGCCTGGTAATTGCGCAGCAGCCGTATCCCCGTCGGCAGGTCGCGCAGCCGGCGGTAGGCGTCCGCGAAACGATCCGCCGCCAGCGCGAGGAATGCCGGATTCTGCGACTCGATCCGCTGCCACGCCTCGACGGCCGCGCGCCAGTCATCCGCCTGCGCGGCGAGGTCGCCGAGGATCAGGTTCGCGCGCGCGCACCCGCGATGCGTCGCGAGCGCCTTCTCGATCTCGGCATTCACCGTCGCGGTGTCCGACTTCAGCAGCGCGGCCTGCGCGAGCTCGCAATGGTACTCGGCGATCTCCTTGTAGTACGGCTGTCGCGCGAGCACTTCCATCCGCTGCATGGCGGCGATCGCCTTCGGCCAGTCCTTTTCCGTCTCGTAGATCGCGATCAGGTGCGACAGCGCCGAATGCTCGAACGGCGTGTTGTCGAGGCGGCGGAACAGGTTCTCCGCGCGGTCGAGCAGCCCCGCGCGGTGGAAATCCTGCGCGAGCTCGTAGGTCGCCATCGTCCGCTTGTCCGCGGGGAGCGTCGGCCGGTCGAGCAGGTTCTGGTGCATGCGGATCGCGCGGTCGGTCTCGCCCTGGCGGCGAAAGAGCGACCCGAGCGCGAAGTGCAGGTCGATCGTCTGCGGATCCACCTTCACCACCTCGATGAACGACTCGATCGCCTTGTCGGGCTGCTCGTTCAGCAGGAAATTGAGGCCGCGGAAATACGACAGCGGCAGCGCCCGCGACTCGGTGAGCAGATGCTTGATGTCGATGCGCGCGGCGATCCATCC
>DASURV010000191.1:0-9730 GCA_036375455.1 Casimicrobiaceae bacterium
TCTGCGCTTTCTATCTCGCGCAAGCGGGGCTCAAGGTGCGGATTCTCGAACGGCGCGACGTCATCGGCGGCGCGGCGGTCACCGAGGAATTCCACCCCGGCTTTCGCAATTCGACGGCGAGCTACACGGTGAGCCTGCTCGCGCCGCAGGTCATTCGCGAGCTGGATCTCGCGGCGCACGGCCTGATGATCGTCAGGCGCCCGCTCGCCAATTTCCTGCCGCTGCGCGCCGATGCGTTCCTGAGGGTCGGCGGCGGACTCGCCGCGACGCAGGCGGAAGTCGCGAAATACTCGGCACGCGATGCGCAGCGGCTGCCCGCGTATTACGGCATGCTCTCGCGCGTCGCCGACGTGCTGCGGGACCTGCTGCACGTGACGCCGCCCAACGTCGGCGCGCATCGCGGCGGCCGGGTCGGGCTCGCGCTCGACGCGTGGAAGACCGCGCGGCCGTTGCGCGCGCTCGACCGCGCGGGCCAGCGCGACGTGCTCGATCTCTTCACGAAGAGCGCGGGCGAGATCCTCGACCGGTGGTTCGAGTCGGAGCCGATCAAGGCGGCCTTCGGCTTCGACGCGGTCGTCGGCAACTTCCAGAGTCCGTACGCGCCCGGCTCCGCCTACGTGCTGCTGCATCACGTCTTCGGCGAAGTGAATGGGGAGCGCGGGCAGTGGGGTCACGCGCTCGGCGGGATGGGCGCGATCACGCAGGCGATGGCGAAGGAGTGCGAGCGGCGCGGCGTGTCGATCCGGACGTCGGCCGCCGTGCGGCGGGTGAACGTCGAGCGCGGCCGCGCATCGGGAGTCGAGCTCGCGAGCGGCGAGACGATCGCCGCGCGCCGCGTCGTCGCGAACGTCGGTCCGAAGCTGCTGTTCGAAAGCCTCGTCGCCCCGGAGCATCTCGATGCCGACTTTCGCGCGCGCATCGCGGGCTATCGCTGCGGTTCCGGCACGTTCCGGATGAACGTCGCGCTCGCGGAGCTGCCGGACTTTCGCTGCCTTCCGGGAACGTCGGCGCGGCCGCACCACGGCAGCGGCATCATCGTCGCGCCGTCGCTCGGCTACATGGAGCGCGCGTATTTCGACGCGAAGCTGCACGGCTGGTCGCGCGCGCCGATCGTCGAGATGCTGATTCCTTCGGTCGTCGACGATTCGCTCGCGCCCGCGGGAATGCACGTGGCGAGCCTGTTCTGTCAGCACGCGCACCCGCGCATCGGCGACGTGCTGCCCGGGCACACCTGGGACGAGCATCGCGACGAGGTGGCCGATCTGATGATCGCCACCGTCGACGACGTCGCGCCGAATTTCGCGCGCAGCGTGCTCGGGCGCCGCGTGCTGTCGCCGCTCGACCTGGAGCGCGAGTTCGGGCTGACCGGCGGCGACATCTTCCACGGCGCGCTCGCGCTCGATCAGCTCTTCTCCGCGCGGCCGGTGCTCGGCAACGCCGACTACCGGATGCCGATCAAGGGGCTGTATCTGTGCGGCGCCGGCGCGCATCCCGGCGGCGGCGTGACGGGAATACCCGGCCGGAACGCCGCGCGCGAGATCCTCCGCGACGCAAGGCGTTTCGGTGAACTCGGGAAGAGGGCGCGTCGGGCCGGACGCGCTGGAGCAAGACGCTCGAAGTAGGGCGAAGCCCGCCGATAAGCCGGGTTCTGTTACGGCGCGCGCGTCGCGCGCGCTATGACCGTCATTCGTCTAGGCCCGGCGTTGCCGCCGGGCTCGAGCCGCCTACCCGCGGACTCGGCGAGCAGCGTCGTCGTCCGCTTACTTGGCGTTGCTCCGGATGGAGGTTGCCGCGTTTCACCCGCTTCCCGAAGGAAGCGACTCGTCTCTGTGGCCCTGTTCCTCGCCTTCGCATCGACCGCGAGGCCGACGCCGTTGCGGCCGGGCGTTACCCGGCATCCCGCTCTGTGGAGCCCGGACTTTCCTCTCCCCCGGGATGACCTCCCGGGGCAGCGACGATCTGGCGGGCTTCGCAGGCGCAATTTTACCTCAGGGCCGGGCATACCGCTGCGGCGGCACGTCCGCCACCTGCCAGCGCAGTTGCTCCCCCGCGCGGAGCGGCACGATCGTGTCCTCGCCCAGCGGCAGCGCGTCCGGCGCGGTCCAGGTTTCGCGGATGAGCGTGATCGAATCGCCGTTGCGCGGCAGTCCGTAGAACGCGGGCCCGTGCAGGCTCGCGAAGCCCTCCAGCTTGTCGAGGGCCCCCGCATCCTCGAATGCCTCCGCGTAGAGCGGCAGCGCGACAGGGGCGGAATAGCACCCGGCGCAGCCGCATGCGTGCTCCTTGACCTTTCTCGCATGCGGTGCCGAATCGGTGCCGAGAAAGAACCTGGGGTCGCCCGACGTCGCGGCGGCGACCAGCGCCTGCCGGTGCGTTTCGCGCTTGAGCACCGGCAGGCAATACAAATGCGGGCGCAGCCCGCCGACGAAGAGCGCATTGCGCGAATACAGCAGGTGCTGCGGCGTGATCGTGGCGGCGACGCTCGCCGGCGCAGCGGCGACGAACGCCGCGGCCTCCCGGGTCGTGACGTGCTCGAGCACGACGCGCAGCGCCGGAAAGTCGCGCACGATCGCCGCGAGCTCGCGCTCGACGAAGATCCGCTCGCGGTCGAAGACGTCCACGCCCGGATCGGTGACCTCGCCATGGATCGACAGCACGACGCCGTGGCGCTCCATGGCCGCCAATGCGGGACGGGCGCGGGCGAGCGACGTGACGCCGGATTGGGAATGGGTGGTGGCGCCGGCCGGGTAATACTTGACCGCATGGACGCAACCGCTCGCTTTCGCGCGGACGATCTCGTCGGCGGACGTCTCGTCGGTGAGATAAAGCGTCATCAGCGGCTCGAAGCCGCATGCGGCCGGCAGCGCCTGGCGTATCCGCTTGCGGTATTCGAGCGCCGCCCGCGTCGTGGTGACCGGCGGCCTGAGGTTCGGCATGATGATTGCTCTGCCGAAAACCTGGGCCGTGGCCGGGACGACGGCGCGCAAGGTGGCGCCGTCGCGCAAGTGCAGGTGCCAATCGTCGGGACGGATCAGCCGGAGGCTGCGCGGAGTCATCGGAAGCCTTTGTATTTGAACATTATAGCGGCGCCCCGCCGATGGCCGGCCCGCTTGCGGCAGGCGGCGGAACGGAGTCGCTTGCGCCGTGGCGGCAGGCTATAATGCGCAATTTAGTGCGGGCGCGGCCGGTATGCACAACTGAAGGGAATTGCAATGCCGGACGTCATATCGGTACGAAGTTCAAGGACGGAACCCAGCATGGCCGCCAAAACCGCCGTTGCAGCAAAAAAACAGCCTCGGGAGCTGACGGACGAAGAGATCCTCAAGGCGCCGGAAAAGGACTACATGAACGAGGTGCAGCTTGCCTTCTTCAAGAAGCGGCTCGAGGACATCCGCGACCAGATCCTGCGCAACGCCGACGACACCGGCGAGCATTTGCGCGAGAACGAGATCACGACGGATCCCTCCGATCGCGCGACGCTCGAGGAGGAATACACGCTCGAGCTGCGCACCCGCGACCGGGAACGCAAGCTCCTGAAGAAGGTCGAAAAATCTCTGCGGATGATCGAGGACGGCAGCTACGGGTATTGCGAGGAAACCGGCGAGCCTATCGGTGTGCCGCGCCTGATCGCCCGGCCGATGACCACGCTGTCGATCGAAGCGCAGGAGCGGCGCGAGCGCGTCCAGAAGCTGTACGGCGACTGAAGCGCCAGGCGCGCTCGATCGAGTGCACGGGCCGGGCCGGCGCCGCGCCCGTCCCGTTTCGACATCCCCATTCACGATCGAAGGAGCCCGACGAAATGTTCACGCTGCCGCCTCTTCCATACGCCGAAAATGCGCTCGCCCCGGTCATTTCCGCGAACACGCTGTCCTTCCACTATGGGAAGCACCACAAGGCGTACGTCGACAACCTGAATAACCTCGCCAAGGGAACCGAATACGAATCGGCCCCGCTCGAGAAGATCATCCGCGACACCGCGGGCAAGGCCGACAAGGCGGGGCTCTTCAACAATTCGGCGCAGGTCTGGAACCACACGTTCTACTGGAGCTGCCTGAAGGGTGGCGGCGGCGGCAAGCCGGGCGGGCGCATCGCGCAGATGATCGAGAGCGACCTCGGCGGGTACGACAATTTCAGGAAGGAATTCGCAACCGCCTGCACGACGCAGTTCGGCTCCGGCTGGGCGTGGCTCGTCGTCGACGGCGGCAAGCTCAGGATCACGAAGAGTCCCAATGCGGAAGTTCCTTTCACGAAGGGCGCGACGCCGTTGCTGACGATCGACGTCTGGGAGCACGCCTATTACCTCGATTACCAGAACCGCCGGCCCGATTACGCGAACGCGGTGATCGACAAGCTGCTGAACTGGGATTTCGCCGCGGAAAATCTCGCCCGCGCGTAAATGGCGATCTTCGGCAAGCCGCCGGCCAAGAAGACGGAGGCGGCGAAGTCTGCGGCGCGCAACGCGAAGCGGGAGCGCGTCGTGTCGGCGCGCGAGCTCGCGGCGCAGGCGAGCAAGAAGGGCCAGCCGCCGGGACTCGAGCCGCTCGGCGAGACGAGCCTGCGCGGCGCGAGCGTCATCGACTGGTCGACCGCGCCCAAGGCGATCGAGGTCGCGCAGGCCAATCCCGGACTCTGCGCCGTGCTCGAGAATGCGGCGCTGCTGTTCGCCAACGCGCAGGACGCCGCCGCGCGCGACCTGCTCGAGCAGGGCGTGCAGACCGACCAGGACACGAAGCTTTCGCCGCTCGCCTGGCTCGCGCTCTTCGACCTGATCCAGCGCGCGAACGACCGTGCCGCGTTCGACCGGCTCTCGATGCAGTACGTGCTGCAGTTCGAGCGTTCCGCACCGGCCTGGGAGGAAACGGCGAAGCCCGTCGCCGGTGACACTTCCGGCGCCGGCGGCTACATCGCGATCACCGGAAAGCTGTCGAGCCAGAGCGCCGCCCAGCTCGACGGGCTCAAGCGCGCGCTCGAGAAATGCGTTTCGCGCGCGCGCATCGACCTGTCCTCGATCACCGGGTTCGACGATGCCGGCGCCCGCATGCTCGCCGCGGACCTGGCGCGCGCCCGGAGCCAGCGGATGGAACTCGCGATCCAGCGGCCGGAGAAGCTGCGCGCGGCGCTCGAGGGGGCGGTCGCGAAGGGCAGGGACGGCGGGGAAGGCGCGTGGCTGCTGTCGCTCGAATTGATGCAATGGCACCACGAGCAGGCACGCTTCGACGAGCGCGCCGTCGAATATGCGGTCGCGTTCGAGCTGTCGCCTCCGTCGTGGGAGCCGCCGCCGCGGGCGCAGGGCGGCAAGCCGGCTGCCGCGAGCGACGCTGCGCCGAGGGCTGCCAAGGGATCGGCCGGAGCCGACCGGGACGGCATCGTGTTCGAGGGCGTGCTCGCCGGCGCCAATCCTCCGCAGCTCGCCCGGCTCGCCGATTTCGCGGCCAGCCACCCGCTGGCGCCGATCGACATGAGCGGCGTGGAGCGGATCGACTTCATCTGCGCGGGCGCGCTGCTCAATACGATCACCCGCATCGAGGGCCTCGGCAAGGCGGTGCAGATCATCGGCGCGACGCCGATCGTGCGTGCGCTGCTGCTGCTGATCGGCATCTCGCCGCGTCACTTCGTGAAGAAGACCGGCTGACGCGCCGGCCGGCGCGCTCCTTCGATGCCGGAGCTCTTCCACGGGACGACGATTCTCTCGGTGCGCCGCGACGGCGCGGTCGCGCTGGGCGGGGACGGCCAGGTCACGCTCGGTCAGGTCGTGATCAAGGCGAGCGCGCGCAAGGTGCGGCGCCTCTATCACGACCAGGTGCTCGCCGGCTTCGCGGGTGCCACCGCCGACGCGTTCACGCTGTTCGAGCGGTTCGAGGCCAAGCTCGAAAAGCACCAGGGCCATCTGACCCGCTCGGCGGTCGAGCTCGCCAAGGACTGGCGCTCGGACCGCGTTCTGCGGCGGCTCGAAGCGATGCTCGCGATCGTCGATCGGACGGCATCGCTGGTCGTGACCGGCGCTGGCGACGTGCTGGAGCCCGAATACGGGATCGTCGCCATCGGCTCGGGCGGTCCGTATGCGCAGGCGGCCGCGAAGGCCCTGCTCGACAATACGTCGTTGCCGGCACGCGAGATCGTCGAGCGGTCGCTCGCGATCGCCGGCGAGATCTGCATCTACACGAACCAGCAGCTTGTCGTCGAGGCGTTGGAAGGATGAACGGACCGGCAGGCGACAAGCGCGACGTCGTCGTCGCCGGCGCGGGACTGGTCGGCCTCGCCCTCGCCGCGGCGCTCGCACGCGACGGCCTGAAGGTCGCGCTGCTCGACCGGGCGCAGCCGGGCCCCGCCGCCGATCCGGATACGTGGGACGTCCGCGTCTATGCGGTGAGCCCCGGGAGTGCGGCATTCCTCCAGCGCGTCGGCGCGTGGCAGGCGCTGCCGGCCGATCGCATCGAAGCGATCGAGTCGATGCACATCGTCGGCGATACCGGCGCGACCCTCGGTTTCTCGGCGTACGAGCTTGGCGAGCGGGCGCTCGCGTGGATCGTCGAGGAGCGTGCGCTGCGCACGGTGCTGCTGGCGGCGGTGCACGCGTCGGGTGTCGAGCTCGTGCCGGCCGCGACGTTCGCCTCCCTCGCGTGGTCGGCGAGCGAGGGGACGCTGACGCTCGAGGATGGCCGGCGCTTCGCGGCCAGCCTGATCGTCGGCGCCGACGGCCTGAACTCGTGGGTGCGTCAGGCGGCGGGCATCGTCGCCGAGCCGAAGTCCTACGGCCAGCAGGGCGTGGTCGCGAATTTCGAGTGCGAGCTCGCGCACCACGGCTGCGCGCGGCAGTGGTTTCGCGACGACGGCAGCGTGCTCGCGTGGTTGCCGCTGCCCGGTCGCCGGCTTTCGATCGTCTGGTCGGCGCCCGATCCGCTCGCGTACGAGCTGCTCGCGCTGTCGCAGGACGCGCTCACCGAACGCGTCGCCGAGGCCGGCGGGCGCGCGCTCGGCGCACTGAAGATGATCACGCCGCCGGCGGCATTTCCGCTGCAGTCGCTGCGGCTGCCTACGTCCATCGCCCACCGGATGGCGCTCGTCGGCGACGCCGCGCACGGGGTCCACCCGCTGGCCGGTCAAGGTGTTAATCTCGGCTTCGGCGATGCGCAGGCGCTCGCGAGCGTACTGGCCGAGCGTGGGCCGGTCGCGGATGCGGGCGCGCCGATACTGCTCGAGCG
Source organism: Casimicrobiaceae bacterium (assembly GCA_036375455.1). Taxonomy (GTDB): domain Bacteria; phylum Pseudomonadota; class Gammaproteobacteria; order Burkholderiales; family Casimicrobiaceae; genus VBCG01. Next base: position 7,203 of record DASURV010000191.1, read on the forward strand.
CTTCGCGCGCCGGCGCGCCGAGCCCGTGCTTGCGATGCACACGGTGACCGACGGTCTGGTGCGGCTTTTCGGCCCGCGCACGCCCTGGCTTCGGACGCTGCGCAATGCCGGCCTGTCGGCGGTCGACCGGCTGCCGTTGATCAAGCGGGCGCTCGCGCAACCGGCGTTGCGCTAGCGGTGCGGAGGCAGTTCCTTTGGAGACCGACATGCAACGAAACGAGAACCGACGCCTTCACCGCCTGTGTCGCGCGTTCGCCATCGGCGCCACGATGCTCGCCTGCGCGGTGTCCGTCGCCGCGGCCCAGACCGCTTCCGGGACGCCCGCGCAGCCCGCTGCGGCAGCGCCGCCCGCCGCCGCGACGCAGCCCGCCGCCGCGCAGCTCGACGGCGCACAGGCGCCGACCGGGGAAGCCGCCGCCGTCAAGAAGCTGCTCGAGGACAAGTTTCCGAGCGTCGCGATCAGCCACGTCGGCAAGACCGGCTACCTCGGCCTGTACGAGGCGATGATCGACGACAAGCTCGTCTACACCGATGCGAGCGTCGCCTACATCTTCATCGGCTCGATGTACGACACGACCACCAAGCAGAACCTGACCGAGGCGCGCTCGCGCAAGCTCAATCGCGTCGCCGTCGACAAGCTGCCCTACGAGCTCGCGTTCAAGCGCGTGAAGGGGGACGGCTCGCGCAAGCTCATCATCTTCTCGGATGCCGACTGCCCGTTCTGCCACCGGCTCGAGAACGAGATGAAGGGGCTCGACAACGTGACGATCTACACGTTCCTGTTCCCGATCGACCAGCTCCATCCCGACGCCGCGCGCAAGTCGAAGCAGATCTGGTGCTCGACCGACAAGGTCAAGGCGTGGGACGAATTCTTCTCGACCGGCAAGCTGCCGAACAACAAGGGCGACTGCGGCGATCCGGTCGCGAAGACGCAGGCGCTCGGCAGCTCGCTGCACATCAACGCGACGCCGACGCTGATCTTCGCCGACGGCACGCTGATTCCCGGCGCGCTGCCGCTGCCGCAACTCGAGAAGGAGATCAACAACGGCGAGACCGAGGCGAAGAAGCTCGCCGCGGCGCCGAAGTAGCGCCGCTTTTCCCGCGCGCGGGCGGTGGCCGGCCGAACATGGCGATCCTCGACTTCGTCAAGAAGCAGTTCATCGAGATCATCGAGTGGACGGACGACTCGCGCGACACGCTGTCGTATCGCTTTCCCGATGACGACAAGGAGATCAAGAACGGCGCGCAGCTCGTCGTCCGCGAGTCGCAGACGGCGCAGTTCGTCTACCTCGGGCAGTTCGGCGACAGGTTCGGCCCCGGCCGCTACACGCTCGCGACCGACAACATCCCGGTCCTGACCGACCTCAAGGGGTGGAAGTACGGTCTCGAGAGCCCGTTCAAGGCCGACGTCTACTACGTCGTCACGCGCGTGTTCACCGGCAACAAATGGGGCACGGCCAACCCGGTGATGATGCGCGACCAGGACTTCGGCATCGTGCGCCTGCGCGCGTACGGCACCTACGATTTCCGCATCGTCGATGTGCAGAAGTTCCTGAAGGAGGTCGCGGGCACCGACGATCACTTCCGCCTCGACGAGTTCAACGACACGATGCGCTCGCGGATCGTCAGCGTGTTCTCCGACGCGCTCGGGCAGGCGAAGGTGCCGGCGCTCGACGTCGCCTCCCGCTATTCGGAGCTCGGCGAGGCGTTGCTGCCGGTGATCAACCCGATCCTCGGCGACAAGTACGGTCTCGCGATGACGTCGTTCATCGTCGAGAACGTCTCGGTGCCGCCGGAGGTCGAGCAGGCGATCGACAAGCGCTCGAGCATGGCCGCCGTCGGCAACCTGAACGACTACGTGAAGTACCAGATGGGCCAGGGCATGGAGAAGGGCGGTGGCGGCGGCGCGGGCGGCGTCGCGGCGGAAATGGCCGTCGGCATGGCGATGGCGCAGCAGATGATGAACCAGTCGGGCGGGCTGACGGGGCAGGCCACGAAGGGCATTCCCGGCCCCGGGGGCCCCAGCGGGCCCGAGCTGCTCGCTCCGGCGCAGGTGGCGCAGATGCTGGGCGTCGCGGAGTCGGACGTGATGGCGAGCCTCGAGTCCGGCGATCTCAAGGGCAAGAAGATCGGCACGCAGTGGCGCGTGCCCAGGGCGGCGGTCGACGCGTTTCTCGCTTCGTGAGCGAGGCGGCTGTCGCGCTGCCGAAATTCGCCTGCCCCGCGTGCGGCGGCGAAGCGGTCTGGAATCCGGCGCAGGGCAAGCTCGTGTGCCCGTTCTGCGGCACCGAGTCGCCCGCGCACATCGAGGCGAACGGCGCGATCGTCGAGCACGAGCTCGCTGCGGCGCTTCGAGCCGTTCCCGATGCGGCGCGCGGCTGGCGCGTCGACGCGCGGCAGGTGCGCTGCCAGAGCTGCAACGCGATCTCCGTGCTCGACCCCGGGCGCCAGGCGCAGAGCTGTCCGTTCTGCGGATCGGCGCAGCTCGCCGCCTATACCGAAGCCTAGCCGGCGTTCCGGCCCGAGAG
>DASURV010000192.1:0-7019 GCA_036375455.1 Casimicrobiaceae bacterium
GTGCAGGCGCTGTTCGTGTTCGGCGCTGGCCAGGGTCCCGCGGTCGTCACCAAGAACATCGCGCAGCTCGGCATCAAGCTGCCGGTGTACCAGTCGCACGGCGTCGCGTCGGAGGAATACATCAAGCTCTCGGGCGCGGCCGCCGAAGGCGTGCGCTTCCCCGCGGCGGCGCTGCTCGTCGCCGACAAGCTCCCGGCGAGCGATCCGCAGAAGAAGGTCGTCACCGATTACAAGAACGTCTTCGCCGCGCAGGCGAAGGCGGACGTCTCGACGTTCGGCGGTCACGCGTACGACGCGCTGATGATCTACGTCGCCGCCGTCAAGCGCGCCAACTCGGTCGACAAGGAGAAGGTGCGCGCCGAGCTCGAGAAGACCAACGGCTTTGTCGGGACGGCGGGCGTGTTCCACATGTCGGACAAGGACCACATGGGCCTGGATCCGTCGGCCTTCCGGATGCTCGAGATCCGCAAGGGCGAGTGGACGCTGGTGGACTGACGCCACGGGAACCAACGATCGAGCGAGCGGAGGAAGGCGCGTACGGCGCCCTTCCCCGCCACCGAAAGGAGTGCGGCGGTGCTATCCGAGTTCCTGCAGTTCCTGTTTTCCGGCGTGACCGTCGGGGCGATGTACGCGTTGGCGGCGCTCGGGTTTTCGCTGATCTACAACGCGTCGGGCGTCATCAACTTCGCGCAGGGCGAGTTCATCATGCTGGGCGGCATGTTCGCGGTGTTCCTCGCCCAGGCCGGCGTGCCGTTGCCGCTCGCGATCGTGCTGGCGATCGCGCTGGCCGCGCTCGCCGGCATCCTGGTGGAGAAGCTCGCGATCGAGCCCGCGGGCAACGCCGAGGTGGTGACGCTCATCATCATCACGATCGGCGCGTCGCTCACGATCCGCGGACTCGTCCAGGTGTTCCTCGGCAAGGGCAACCATGCGCTGCCGCCGTTCTCCGGCGACGCGCCGATCAGCGTCGCGGGCGCGACGCTGCTGCCGCAGAGCCTGTGGGTGATCGGCGTGACCGTCGTCGTCGTCGTCGCGCTCGCGTGGTTCTTCGGCCGCACGCTGCTCGGCAAGGCGGTGCTCTCGACCGCGTACAACAAGCTCGCCGCGCAGCTCGTCGGCGTCAACACGCGCTTCATCCTGATGCTGTCGTTCGCGCTGGCCGCGGCGCTCGGCGCACTGGGCGGCATCCTGATCGCGCCGATCACCTACACCAGCTACGACGCCGGGATCATGCTCGGACTGAAGGGCTTCGTCGCGGCGACGCTCGGCGGCCTCGGCAGCGGCGTGGGCGCGATCGCAGGGGGCCTGATCCTCGGCATCGTCGAGGCGATGACCGCCGGCTACGTCTCGTCGGCGTACAAGGACGCGATGCCCTTCGTCCTGATCCTGCTGATCCTGTTCTTCCGGCCGCAGGGCTTGTTCGGCCGCAAGACCACCGACCGGGTGTGACGATGAGCCAATCCAACCGCGGCTTGCTCGTGCTGATCGTCGTGCTGGCGCTGCTGCCGCTCGCGCTGCCCAATCCGTTCTACTACGACGTCGCGATCCGCATCGCGATCAACGCCTGCGTGGCGATCGGCCTCAACCTGCTGATCGGCTACACGGGGCAGATCAGCCTCGGCCACGCCGGATTCTTCGGCATCGGGGCGTACGCGTCGGCGATCCTCACGTCGCACTTCGGCTGGCCGCCCGCCGTGGCGCTGCTCGCCGGCGCCGTGGGCACCGGCATCCTCGCCTTCGTCGTGGCGCGGCCGATCCTGAAGCTCAAGGGCCATTACCTCGCGATGGCCACGCTCGGCCTCGGCATCATCGTGTCGATCGTGCTCGTGAACGAGGGGGCGTACACCGGCGGTCCCGACGGCATGTCGGTCGCCGGCTTTTCGGTCCTCGGCGCCGAGATCACCGGCGAGCGTGCCTGGTATGCGGTGGTCGCCGTGCTGCTCGTGCTCGTCACCTGGGCCGCGCTCAACCTGATCGCGGCGCCGGCCGGCCGCGCGCTGCAGGCGATCCACGGTTCCGAAGTCGCGGCGCGCGTCGTCGGCGTCGACACGACCGCGTTCAAGGTGCGGGTGTTCGTGCTCTCGGCCGTGCTCGCGAGCGTCATGGGCTCGGTCACCGCGCACTATGTCGGCTTCGTGAACCCGGGCCTCGCCGGATTCTTCCATTCGATCGAGCTCGTCACGATGGTGGTCGTCGGCGGCATGGCGTCGGTCTTCGGCTCGATCGTCGGCGCGGCGCTGTTGACGATGCTGCCGCAGCTCCTGTCGACGTTCGAAGGCTGGGAAACCGTCGTCTTCGGGCTGATCCTGATGCTGACGATGATCTTCCTGCCGAAGGGCCTCGTGCCGACGCTTCGGCTGCGCTTCGCGAAGGGAGCGAAGTGATGCTCAAGGTCAACAACCTCTCCAAGGCCTTCGGCGGCGTGAAGGCGGTGCAGGACGTCTCGTTCGCGATCCGGGAAGGGACGATCCATTCGGTGATCGGTCCCAACGGCGCGGGCAAGACGACGCTGTTCAACCTCATCACCGGCATCTACACGCCGACCGACGGCGAGATCATCCTCGGCGACGAGAACGTCGCGGGCAAGTCTCCCGACGAGCTCGCGCGGCGGGGCATGAGCCGCACGTTCCAGAACCTGCAGGTGTGCATGAACATGAGCGCGATCGAGAACGTCATGGTCGGCGCGCACCTGCGGCTCGATCCGGGCCTGTTCGCGGGGATGCTCCGGCTGCCGCGGCTGCGCCGCAGCGACCAGGCATGCCGCGACGAGGCGGCCTCGCTGATGGACTTCGTCGGCGTGGGCAGGTACGTCGACGCGCACGCGACCCAGATGCCGTACGGCGCGCTGAAGCGCCTCGAGATCGCGCGCGCGCTCGCGGCGAAGCCGAAGCTGCTGCTGCTCGACGAGCCGGCGGCGGGCCTGAACCACACCGAAACGGCGGAGATCGACGCGCTGATCCAGAAGGTGGCGGATTCCGGCGTCACCGTCGTGCTGGTCGAGCACGACATGAAGCTCGTGATGAACCTCTCCGATCACATCCTCGTGCTCGACTATGGCAAGAAGCTCGCCGAGGGCACCGCGGAGGAGGTCCGCCGCAATCCCGACGTCATCGCCGCGTATCTCGGCGCATCCGCGTAAAGGGCCGATCATGAAGGCATTGGACATCATTCAGGCCGAGCATCGCGGCATGTGGCGCGTGGCGAGCGCGCTCGACAGCCTCCGCGAAGCGCTCGCACGCGGCGACGACCCGCGGCCGGTGGCAACCACGATGGGGATGCTGCTCGACTACGTCGACGCGTACGTCGACCGCGTCCACCACCCGAAGGAGGACGAATACCTGTTCCGCTGGCTGCGCGAGCGCGATCCCGCCGCGGCGAGCGCGATCGAGCGCCTCGAGCGCGAGCATCGCGACGGCCCGCGCTATCGCGACAGCGTGCGCGGGCTCGTGCGCGATTTCGAGCAGGGGCGCACCGGCAACCAGGCGGAGATGGTGAAGGCGCTCGCCGATTTTGCCGAGCACCTGCGCAGCCACATGCGCCTCGAGGAGACGACGGTCATGCCGGCGGCGCGCCGCGCGCTCTCGGCGCAGGACTGGGAGGCGATCGACGCGGCCTTCGCCAACAACGACGACCCGCTGTTCGGCGCTCATGTACGCGCCGAGTTCGCGACGCTGAAGGCGCACATCGTCGCGCTGGCGCCCGAGCCGGTCGGGCTCGGCGGCCGGGAGCCGTGGGCCGCGCCGGCGGCCGCAGTGGCGCCGGTGGCGCCCGCGGCGACCGCCGCGGCGGCGCCGCGCCAGACGGTGCTCGAGATTCGCGCGCTCGCGTCCCACTACGGCCGCATCCAGGCATTGCACGACATCGATCTGGAAGTGAAGGAGGGGCAGCTCGTCGCGCTGGTTGGCGCGAACGGCGCCGGCAAGACGACGCTGCTGCGCGCGATCTCCGGCGTGCAGCCGGTCAGCGCCGGATCGATTCGCCTCTTCGGCCAGGACATCACCCGGATCGCGCCGGACAAGCGGGTGAAGCTCGGCGTCTGCCAGGTTCCGGAGGGGCGGCAGGTGTTCGGGCCGATGAAGATCGAGGACAACCTGCGCATGGGCGCGTACACGCGCAAGGGCGACGGCGTCGACGCGGACCTCGAGCGGATGTACGCGCTGTTTCCGATCCTCAAGGAGAAGCGGGAGCTTCCCGCCGGGACGCTTTCCGGCGGCCAGCAGCAGATGCTCGCGATGGCGCGCGCGCTGATGGGCCGGCCGAAGCTGCTGCTGCTCGACGAGCCGTCGATGGGCCTCGCGCCGCTGCTCGTCGAGGAGATCTTCCGCGTCGTCAAGCGGCTCAAGGCCGACGGTATCACGGTGTTCCTGGTCGAGCAGAACGCGCACGCGGCGCTGTCGATCGCGGACATCGGCTACGTCATCGAAACCGGCCACACGATCCTGACCGGTCCCGGACCGGAGCTGTTGCAGAACGAACAGGTCAAGAAGGCCTATCTCGGCATGTGACGGAGCGCGACCCATGAATGGAGGAAATTTCGTGAGCAACAGGTTCCAACGCTGCATCGCCGCGGCCGCGATGGCGGCGTTCGCGATCGCGCCGGCCGCCGCGCAAAGCCCGGCGCCGGCGGCGAGCGAGGCGCCGCGCCTCGTGCTGCTCGGCACGAAGGGCGGGCCGTCGTTTCGCGCGCACAGCGCGGTGCCTACGTCGCACGTGCTGATCGTGCGCGGCGTGCCGTACGTCGTCGACACCGGGTACGGCGTCACGCGCCATCTGCTGCAGGCCGGCGTCCAGCTCAACGCGCTGCGCTACGTCTTCATCACGCACCATCACTCCGATCACAACCTCGAGTACGGCAACCTGCTCTACACGGCGTGGGCCAACGGGCTGAAGTCGCGGGTCGACGCCTACGGCCCGCCCGGGCTCGTCGACATGACGCGCGACGTCATGGCGGCGAACCGGCTCGACATCGAGACGCGCATTGCCGACGAAGGCCGCGGCGACCTGCGCAAGCTCGTCTTCGCGCACGAGATCGGCGAGGGCGTGATCTTCCAGGACGACAACGTCAAGGTCACCGCGCTGCGCAATCACCACCCGCCGATCGTCGACAGCTACGCGTTCAAGTTCGAGACGCAGGGCCGGACGATCGTCTTCTCCGGCGACACGTCCTACTTTCCGCCGCTGGCGGAATTCGCGAAGGGTGCCGACGTGCTGATCCACGAGGTGATGTACGGTCCGGGCATCGAGGCGCTCGCCAGGCGGATCGCCAACGGGGAGACGCTGCTCAAGCACTTGCGCGACAGCCACACGCTCGCCGAGGACGTCGGGCGGATCGCCAAGGCCGCCGGCGTGAAGACGCTGGTCCTCTCGCACTTCGTGCCGGGCGACGATCCGTCGATCACGCGCGAGACGTGGGAGCGCGCCGTGCGCACCAGCTTCGACGGCAGGATCGTCGTCGGCGCCGACCTGATGGAGATACCCCTGTAGCGCATGACCCGCTCCCGGCCATGCCAGAACGCACCGCAACCGAAGGAATTCTCATGAGCACGCAGAAGAAATTCGCATCCCAGGCCGACCTCGAGGAAAAGAAGGTCAGCTTCGACAAGCTGTCCGACCGCGCCTACGCGTACACGGCCGAAGGCGATCCGAACACCGGCATCGTCGTCGGCGACGACGCGGTGATGGTCATCGACACGCAGGCGACGCCGGTGATGGCGCAGGACGTGATCCGGCGCGTCCGCGAGGTCACCGACAAGCCGATCCGCTACGTCGTGATGTCGCATTACCACGCGGTGCGCGTCCTTGGTGCCTCTGCCTACGGGGCCGATCACATCATCGCGAGCCAGGACACGTACGAACTGATCGTCGAGCGCGGCGCGCAGGACATGAAAAGCGAGATCGAGCGCTTCCCGCGGCTGTTCCACGCCGTCGAATCGGTGCCGGGGCTCACGTGGCCGAACCTGGTGTTCAAGGGCGAGATGACGCTGTGGCTCGGCAAGCTCGAAGTGAGGATCCTGCAGCTCGGCCGCGGGCACACGAAGGGCGACACCGTGGTCTGGCTGCCGAGCGAGAAGGTGCTCTTCTCGGGCGACCTCGTCGAGTACGAGGCCACCCCGTACGCCGGCGACGCCTATTTCGAGGATTGGCCCAGGACGCTCGACGCGCTCGCTGCGCTCGCGCCCGACAAGCTCGTTCCGGGGCGCGGCGCGGCCTTGATGACGCCGCGCGACGTGCAGGCCGGCCTCGCGGGCACGCGCGCGTTCATCGTCGATCTCTACGCGGCGGTCAAGGCGGGTGTGACGGCCGGCAAGGACCTGCGCACCGTCTATCGCGAGACGTTCGATGCGCTGAAGCCGAAGTACGGCCAGTGGGTGATCTTCGATCACTGCATGCCGTTCGACGTGTCGCGCGCCTACGATCTCGCGACGAAGTATCCCGATCCGCGGATCTGGACGGCGCAGCGCGACAAGGAGATGTGGCTCGCGCTCGAGGGAGAGCCGGCGCCCGCGTCGCTGTCGGGGGCCGAGTGAGCACGGCGGGCGAGGCGAAGCCGAGCCGAGGCCCGAAGGGCGCGGCGCCGCGCGGAATGAGGGAGGCCGACACGCCGATGCGATGTCATTCGCCGCCAGCGCAAGGAGGCCGAGAATGAGCACGGCGGGCGAGGCGAAGCCGAGCCGAGGACGGCCGTGCGCGAGGGGCGCAGCCAAGGCCCGCAGGGCCCGACCGAGCGCGCGGCCGGAGCCCGACACGTTGATGCTGGTTCAGGCAGGCCGGAGCACGGAGGGCGATCCGAAGGGCGCGGCGCCGCGCGGAATGAAGGAGGCCGACACGCCGATGCGATGTCATTCGCCGCCAGCGCAAGGAGGCCGAGAATGAGCGCTGCCGGGTCGCCGCTAGGGCGGGAATCGTCGACCTCGGCGCTGCGCTCGCTCGCGTTCGCCTTGTTCCAGTCGCTGCTGACGCCGCCGTTCGCGCTGCTGGTCGTCGCATTGTTCTGGCTGCCGGCGGTCCCGCGCTACCGC
>DASURV010000193.1:0-2220 GCA_036375455.1 Casimicrobiaceae bacterium
GATCAACGACGTGGTTACGGCCGCGTTCGACATGACGAACTACGCGATCCGAACGAGCAGCGTCGACGTGACGGTCGACCTCACGCCCGGCATCCCGATGATCCATGCCGATGCCGACCAGTTGCACCAGGTGCTGCTCAACCTGATCATCAACGCGCAGCAGTCGCTGCAGGACCAGCCGCCGCCGCGAACGATCCGCGTGACGAGCCGCTTCGACGCCGCCACCGACATGGTGCGCGTCACTGTCGCGGACAACGGGCCCGGGATACCGGTGCAGCTGCGCGCGCGCGTGTTCGAGCCGTACTTCACGACGAAGCCGATCGGCGTGGGCACGGGTGTCGGGCTCGCGGTCAGCCTCGGCATCGTCGAGGCGCACGGTGGAACGCTGACCGTCTCGAGTTCTGCAGGCGGCGGCGCCGCGTTCACGGTCGCGCTGCCGGTCGGCCTGGCGCGCGAGGATGTCGCGGAGACCGAGGCTGTGCCGGAGCAGGATGCGGGCGCACACGCGGTGCTGATCGTCGACGACGAGGCCGAGATCCGCGATGCGCTGACCGAGATCCTCGCGAGTGCCCGGCACCGCGTCGTCGCGGTGGCTTCGGGACGCGAAGCACTCGAACGCCTCGCCCGCGAGCATTTCGACGCGATCCTCACCGACATCCGCATGCCGGACATCGACGGGCGCGCGCTATACCAGGAAATCGCGCGCCGCTGGCCCGAGCGCACGCGCCGCGTCGTGTTCGTGACCGGCGACACGCTCGCGTCGACGTTGCGCGAGTTCGTGAACGGCAGCGGCCGCCCGGTGATCGAGAAGCCGTTCATGCCGAGCGAGGTGCGCCGCGTGATCGCCGATCTCGCAATGGATGGGACGCGCGGGGGTTAACAAAAGCAACAAAACTCGCGGGCCGGGGAAATCTTCCTGCCGCAATCGATCCCTACACTGGCTCTCGTCAGGGACCCGCGAGAGCATCGATGGAAAGCACCGCAACGAGCATCGCCCCATCGCCGGACATTCCGCCCGCCGTCGGCGTCGTTCGCGATGTTCCCCGCGAGCGAACCGGCTATTTCGTCGCGGGCACCGGCACGCCGGTCGTCATGCTGCATTCTTCGCTCGGATCGAAAGGACAATGGTCCGTGCTGGCCGAGCAGATGTCGGCACGGTATCGCGTGATCGCGCTCGATCTTTGCGGGTACGGCGACAATCCGCCGGTCACGTCGGCCGCGTCGTTCACGCTGGACGACGAAGTACGGCTGGTCACCGACCGGCTGGACGCGCTGGTCGCGCCGCACCTGCGCGTGCACGTGATCGCGCATTCCTACGGCGCGCTGGTCGCGTTGCGGCTCGCGCAACGCGCGCGCGGCCGCGTCGCGAGCCTCGCGCTCTACGAGCCGGTCGCGTTTCGCCTGTTGGCCGACGACGATCCCGCGAACGTGGAGGTGCGGCGCCTGTCCGAGCGCGTTGCAAGGCTCGTGGCGTCGGGACATCGCCACGCGGCGGCGCTGGCTTTCGTCGATTTCTGGAGCGGCAACGGCAGCTTCGCGGCGTTGCCGCTGCCGGCCCAAACCGCGATTGCCCGGCGCGTCGACAAGCTTCCGCTCGATTTTCAGGCGGCGCGATCGTGGCCGCGGAATGCCGAGGATCTTCGCGTGGTTGCAGCGCCGACGCTGCTCGTGACCGGCGATCGCAGCCCGGCTGTCGTGCACCGGATTCACCGCATGCTGATGCGGTTCCTGCCGAATGCGCGCGTCGCCGCGCTGGATGCCGGTCACATGGGACCGATCACCGATTCGGCTCGCGTGAATGCGTGGATCGAGGCGTTCATCGACGAACGCGCCGCACGGGGTACCCGGTTACCGGGTGTGCGTAGCAGCAGCGCGTTTGGCGCCGCGCGGGCGGCGGATTGACGCCGCCGACGGCCGATCACAACCGGGGCCGCCGCGTCGGCTGAATCTGGCAATTCGCGAGCTCGCCGCCGCATTTCAGCCGACGGTGTCCACCCGCGACGACGATGGCCACGTACTTGGTCACCGGCGAGTGCAGATGCGCACACCACGGAGCGGAAAGCGTAGGCTCTTTCGCGGCGCTGTCGTCCCGCGGCGACTTCCGACGCTCGGCCGATGTGGCGTCCACGCGATAGAACGGGCAGGTTGCCATCACCGCGAAATATCGAAGCTCCCGCCGGCTCTCCTGCAAGACGCGCACCATCGCCCGCATCGGCTTGT
>DASURV010000194.1:0-16104 GCA_036375455.1 Casimicrobiaceae bacterium
CCGCTCCTCCACGTTGGCGCAGTCCGATCCCGAGCTGTGGCAGGCGATCGCCGCCGAGAACCGGCGCCAGGAAGAGCACATCGAGCTGATCGCGTCGGAGAACTACGCGAGCCCGGCGGTGATGGCCGCGCAGGGCAGCCAGCTCACGAACAAGTATGCCGAGGGTTATCCGGGGCGCCGCTACTACGGCGGCTGCGAGTACGTCGACATCGCCGAGCAGCTCGCGATCGACCGCGTGCGCAAGCTCTTCCACGCGGAAGCGGCGAACGTCCAGCCGCATTCGGGTGCGCAGGCCAACCAGGCGGTGTTCTTCGCCGCGCTTGCGCCCGGCGACACGATCCTCGGCATGAGCCTTCCGCACGGCGGGCACCTGACGCACGGCTCGCCGGTCAACCTGTCCGGCAAGTGGTTCAACGTCGTCGCATACGGTCTCGAGCCGCAAAGCGAGCTGATCGACTACGCGCAGGCCGAGCGTCTCGCCCGCGAGCACAGGCCGAAGCTCGTCATCGCCGGCGCGTCCGCCTATTCGCGCGTGATCGAATGGAAGCGCTTTCGCGCGATCGCCGACGAGGTCGGTGCGGTGCTGATGGTCGACATGGCGCACTACGCGGGCCTGATCGCGGCCGGTCTGTACCCGAGCCCGGTCGGCATCGCCGATTACGTCACGAGCACGACGCACAAGACGCTGCGGGGGCCGCGCGGCGGCTTCGTCCTGATGAAGGAGCAGCACGCGAAGGCGCTCAACTCGGCGGTATTTCCCGGATTGCAGGGCGGGCCGCTGATGCACGTGATCGCCGCGAAGGCGGTCGCATTCGGCGAAGCGCTCACCCACGACTTCAAGGTCCACCAGGAGCGCGTGCTCGAGAACGCGCGGGTGCTCGCGAAGGTGATGCAGGAGCGCGGCCTGCGGATCGTGTCCGGCGGGACCGATTCGCACATGTTCCTCGTCGACCTGCGCGCCAAGCAGGTGACCGGGAAGGACGCCGAGGCCGCGCTCGCGCGGGCGCACATCACCGTCAACAAGAACGCGATCCCGAACGACCCCGAGAAGCCCTTCGTCACCTCCGGCATCCGCATCGGCAGCCCGGCGGTCACGACGCGGGGGTTCGGGGAGCTCGAGTGCGAGGAGCTCGGCCACCTGATCGCCGACGTGCTCGACGCGCCCGCCGACGAGGCAGTGGCAACGCGCACCCGCAATGGCGTTGCCGCGCTCACGCGCAAGTTTCCGGTCTACCGGGCATGAAATGCCCTTTCTGCGGCAGCGCCGACACCCAGGTCATCGATTCCCGCGTATCCGAGGCCGGCGATTCGATTCGCCGCCGGCGCCGCTGCACCGCGTGCCAGAAGCGCTTCACGACGTACGAGACCGTGGAGCTGCGCCTGCCGCAGGTCGTGAAGACCAACGGCAATCGCGCCGATTTCGACACGAACCGGCTGCGCATCGGCTTCGCGCGGGCGTTGCACAAGAGGCCGGTCCCGACCGAGTTCGTCGACGCGGCGATCGACCGGATCGTGCAGCGGGTGCTGTCGCTCGGCGAGCGCGAGATCGCGTCGCGCCGGCTCGGCGAGATGGTGATGGAAGAGCTCTACAAGCTCGACAAGGTCGCCTACATCCGGTTCGCCTCCGTGTACCGCTCGTTCCAGGACGTTTCGGATTTTCGCGACGCGCTGAAGGAAGTCGAGGCAGTCCCCGCCGCGCGCAAGGGTGCGCGCCGGCCGGCGTGACCGCGGCGATCTTCTCCGACGACGAGCGCCGCCACATGGCGCGCGCGCTCGCGCTCGCCGAGCGCGGCCTGTGGACGACGACGCCCAACCCGCGCGTCGGCTGCGTGATCGTCGCCGCCGGCGAGGTGATCGGGGAGGGCTGGCATGCGCGCGCAGGAGAGGCGCACGCGGAAACGGCCGCGCTCGCCGACGCGCGCGCGAAAGGACGCGAGTCGCGAGGCGCGACGCTCTACGTGACGCTCGAGCCCTGCAATCACCACGGCCGCACGCCGCCGTGCGTCGACGCCGTGCTGGCGGCCGGAATCGGCCGCGTGGTGGCGGCGATGCGCGACCCGACCCCCGCGCAGGGCGGCGGCATCGAGCGGCTGCGCGGCGCGGGGGTGCGCGTCGACGTGGGTCTGCTCGAAGCCGAGGCCTGCGCGCTCAACGCGGGCTTCGTGTCGCGGGTGACGCGCGGGCGGCCATGGGTGCGCACGAAGCTCGCTGCCAGCCTCGACGGGCGCACCGCGCTCGTGAGCGGCGAAAGCCGATGGATCACGGGGACGGCGGCGCGCGCCGATGGCCACGCGTGGCGCGCACGCGCCTGCGCGATCCTGACCGGCGCGGGAACGATACTGCACGACGATCCGCGGCTCACGGTGCGCGATGTGGCGACGACCCGCCAGCCGCTGCGCGTCGTCGTGGACCGGGATGCGGACACGCCCCCGACCGCCCGCGTGCTCGCCGACGGCAATGCGCTGCTCGTCACCGCCGGTGCGCGCAACGACGCGTGGCCCGCGACGGTCGAGTCGCTCGCGCTGGCCGACGGCGACGGCCGCGTCGATCTCGCGGCGCTGCTGCACACGCTCGCGCAGCGCGGGATCAACGAGTTGCACGTGGAGGCCGGCGCCAGGCTGAACGGCGCGCTGCTGCGGGCGGGGCTGATCGACGAGATGCTGGTCTACGTCGCGGCCTGCGTGATCGGGGATCCGGCGCGGGGCATGTTCGACCTCGCGAATCCGCCGTCGTCGCTCGCGCAGCGCGTGGGCCTCGAATGGACGTCGATCGAGCGACTCGGCGAGGATCTGCGCATCGTCGCCCGGGTCGCGCGGGCGGAGCGCGGATGACGGCGGCGATTCCGCGTCGAAACAGCCCGGCGGCGTGCCGGGCGGCGGAGCGCAACTGATGTTCACCGGCATCGTCGCGGCCGTCGGACGCATCGCGGCGCGCGCGCCGACGAGCGACGGCGCGCGCGTGAGGCTCGATGCGGCCGGCCTCGATCTCGACGACGTGAGCGTCGGCGACAGCATTGCGGTGGCCGGCTGCTGCCTCACCGTCGTCGGCATCGAGCCGCCGCTGCTCGACTTCGACGTTTCCGGCGAAACGCTGCGCTGCACGGCCGGATTCGACGTCGGGCGCGCGGTGAATCTCGAGCAGGCCTTGCGTCTGTCCGATCGGCTCGGCGGTCACCTGATGAGCGGACACGTCGACGGCGTTGGCATCGTGGCGGCGTGTGCGCCGGTGACCGGCGACTGCCACGGCAACTGGCGCCTGGAAATCGACGCGCCCGCGACGCTCGTCCGCTACGTTGCGCCGAAAGGCTCGATCGCGGTGGACGGGGTCAGCCTCACGACGAACACGGTGGCCGGCGCGCGATTTACGCTCAACCTGATCCCGCATACACTGGCCGTGACGACGCTCGGCGAGCTGGCGGCGGGCACCCGGGTGAACCTCGAAGTCGACCTGATCGCCCGTTACGTCGAACGCCTGCGCGCTGCGCCATGACCGGATTCCCGCGTCCGACGCGACGGGGACCGGGCGAGATCGAACGATGCGCGATGGCCGGCGTGCTTCGCGCAAACGGAGGATGACGATGGATCTCACGACACTCGAACGACTGCCGTTGTGGATCGGCGGCCGCGCGTATTCGCCTTCGACGACCCGATACGGAGAGGTGACCAATCCCGCGACCGGCGAGGTGATCCGGCACGTGCCGTTCGCCAATGCCGCGGACGTCGATGCGGCGGTCAAGTCGGCGGCAGCCGCGCTGCCGGCGTGGGCGGCCTCGCCGGCGTTGCGCCGTGCGCGCGTGCTGATGAAGTTCCGCGACCTGCTCGACCGGCATCGCAAGGATCTCGCGCGGATCGTGACTCAGGAGCACGGCAAGACGCTCGCCGATGCGGAGGGATCGCTGACGCGCGGGATGGAGGTGGTCGAGTTCGCCACGGGGATTCCGCACCTGCTGAAGGGCGAGCACAGCGAGAGCGTCGGCAGCGACGTGGATAGCTGGTCGATCCGGATGCCGGTAGGCGTGTGCGCGGGCATCACGCCGTTCAATTTCCCCGCCATGGTGCCGATGTGGATGTTCCCGATCGCGATCGGGTGCGGGAACGCGTTCGTGCTGAAGCCGTCGGAGCGCGATCCGACGCTGTCGCTGCGCCTCGGCGAGTTGTTGCAGGAAGCCGGCCTGCCCGACGGCGTGTTCAACGTGGTCCACGGCGACAAGGAGGCGGTGGACGCGCTGCTCGCGCACCCGACGGTGCGGGCGGTCTCCTTCGTAGGCTCGACGCCGATCGCGAAATACATCTATGAGACCGGCGCGCGCCACGGCAAGCGCGTGCAGGCGCTCGGAGGCGCGAAGAATCATGCGGTCGTGATGCCGGATGCGGACCTCGACTTCGCGACCGAGGCGATCATCGGCGCCGGCTACGGATCGGCCGGAGAGCGCTGCATGGCGATCTCGGCCGTCGTGGCCGTTGGCGATGTGGCCGATTCGCTCGTCGCGAAGCTCGCGGCGCGCGCACGCCGCGTGTCGATGGGGCCGGGCGATGCGCCCAACATGGAGATGGGCCCGGTGATCACCTGCGCGGCGCGCGATCGCATCACGGGCCTGATCGATCGGGGCGTGAGCGAGGGCGCGGCGCTCGTCGTCGACGGCCGCCGCCCGCAGATACCGGGACATGCGGAGGGCTTCTTCGTCGGCCCGACGCTGTTCGATCGCGTGACGGCGGGAATGACGATCTACCGCGAGGAAATCTTCGGCCCGGTGCTGATCGTGCTGCGCGTCGAATCGCTGAACGACGCGATCGCCATGGTCAATGCCAATCCGTTCGCCAACGGCGCGGCGATCTTCACGCGCTCGGGGCATGCCGCGCGCCGCTTCGAGCAGGATGCGGAGGTCGGGATGGCCGGCATCAACGTGCCGATCCCGGTGCCGATGGCGTTCTATTCGTTCGGCGGATGGCGCAATTCGCTCTTCGGCGACCTGCACGTGCACGGCCTCGACGGTGTCCGCTTCTATACGCGCCTGAAGACCGTCACGTCGCGCTGGCCGGACGACGGCAGCGCGGCGCCCGGATTCCACATGCCGATCATGGGGTAGGAACTTCGCGGCCGCTGCCCGCACGTGCACGCGACGAAGCGTCGCAGGAGCGGGCACGCTCGATCACTCGTCGAGCACGCGCCACGACAGCCGGTGATTCGGGGTCGCCGACAGCATGCCCTGGACGAAGCTCGCCGCGCCTGCGGGACCGTCGACGCGGACGGTGACCCGGAAGCAGGGAATGCGCGGCGGCTCGCCGGCCGGCACTGCCCCGGCGGCCGCCGCGACGCTCGGCGGCGTCAGCGTGCAGTGGACGATGCTGGCGTCTCCGGGGAGCAGGCACAGCCGCTCGATCACGTGACGCGCCGCATAGCCGTCACCGGCGTCGATGACCGCCGCTTCGGGCGGATAGCCGGCGAGCGCCTGCAGCGCCGCGGGGACGCCGCGCCGGTCCTCGCCGCCCTGCCGCGTCGCAAAATAGTTGCGAGCCACGTCGTCGGCCGTCGTCTCGACGGCGCCCGCGTCGAAGAGCGTTGCCACGGCCTGCTCGAGCGCGGCCGACGCCGCGAGCACCGCCTGCTGGCGCACGGCGAGGTTGCCGCCGATCGCGACGCCGGCTGACACGGCGCGCACGAGCGCCGCACCGGCGAAGGCGAGCGCGACGGCGGCGACCATCGCGATCAGCAGGACGATGCCGCGCTGGCGCCGCATCATCGCCCGCGATTCCAGATGACGTTGCGCAGCGGAACGATCGTTTCGTACGTGCGATAGCGATAGCTTCCGCTCGCGGATCCCGCGATCGTTCCCGCGAGGCGTCCGGGGCAGGACGCCTTGTCGTCGGACGCGCAATCGAAAAGCACCCATTGGTATGCGCGCGTGAGCGTGCGATCGGGTCGTTCGCTGCGTGCGACGATGCCGATGCGCACCGCCTTGATGCGCTGGAGCGTCGCGCGCGGCGCGGCGAGCAGCGTCGCGGGGGCCCATGCGCCCGATGCCCCCGCGCCGGCCCACGTGTCGAGGATGCCGTCGCCGTCGACGTCGACCCCGTACTGGAACTTGAGGTTGACGATGTTCGGGACGAGGGGAGCGGGCGCGTCGCCATTGGCGAGATCGGTGCTGCGCAGCGTCCCGGAGACGACGTCGTAGCGCGTCGTCGAGGCGCGGCCGCTTGCACCGAGATTCAGCAGGACGCTGGTCGCCGGAAGATCGACCGCCACGGGCGCATGCGCGATGTCGACGACGCCGCCCGCGGGCGCTCCGACCGCGGTGACCTGCGACATCGCGCAGACTCCGGTGCGGCTGATGGCGACGACACGATCGCCGGGCGCGAATCCATCCGGGCTTTCGATGCGGAAGTTGGCGCCCGCCGGCGCGGGGCTCGCGAACGCCGCGGGCATGCCGACCGCGGTGGCGAGCGCCTGCCGCACGACGAGGCTGTCCGGAGCGTCGGCGCGGCCGCCGTCGGTGATCAGCACGTCGATCGGGCGCAGCGAGGTCGCGATGTCGGCCGTGGGCGGGCAGGTGTCGAGCCAGCGGGCCGCCGAGCTGAGCCCCGCGCCCGCGTTGCCGATCTGCGTCGCGAGCGCGAACAGCGCGAACGCCCCGCCGCTTTGCAGGTCCGCCGTGGCGGCCGCCGTGCGCCGGATGCCGTCCAGCGCGAGGAACGTCTGATAGACGATGATCGTGGCGACCAACCCGACCGCCAGGCCGACGAGCACGTCGATCAGCGATGCGCCGCACGCGCGCGCATCCGGTCGCAACCGGGGGATAGCGCGGTCGCCGCCGCGTGCCGCGGAGTTGCTGCAGGCCATTGCCCCTGCCATTCAGATCCCCGATACGACCTCGCTGACGGAGGCCCGATGCGGATCGCGTTCGGCCGGCACCCGCCAGTGGACCGTCACCGAGATGCGCCGGCCGCCGAGAACCCCGTCCTCGATGGTCACCACCGGCGCGTTGACGAAGGGCGTGACGCCGGGAAGTCGCATCGCCGCGCCGAGCAGCGCCTGGTAGCCGGAGCCGTTCGTCGCGGCATCGTAGCGAGCGGCAAGCGCGGCGGGATCCTCGGCCCACATGCGCGCGAGCGTCGAAGCGGCGATGTCGAGCGCCTCGTTGCGCCACTGCGCATTGCCGCTTTCCCGCAGCGCCGCGCCGACGACGCCGAGCAGGCCGATCGTGGCGAGCGAGAATACGACGAGCGCAAGCAGCGCCTCCAGCAGGAACACGCCGCGCAGGCGGCTGGGCCGCACGCGGCGCCGCGAATCATGGCGGCAGGATCGCCGCGGCCGGAGGTCGCTCAAACGCATAGGCCGTCTGCGCGGATCGTCCAGCAGTCGGCGGTTCGCGACCAGCCCGCCGGCAGCGACACGGTCGCCTTCGCGCCCGTCTGGTCGATCGAATAGGTGAAGGCGGCCATGCCCTTGGCGGCGACCCCGGTTGCCGTGTACGTGAACGTCGTCGCGGTCGCCTCGCACGTCACGGTGAACGCGTCCGCGGATCCCGGCGGTGGCGGCAGTGCACCGCAGCGTCCGGCCGGATCGACATACGCGCGCTGGTCGAGAAAGTATTCCTCCATGCGGGCGCGCGCGTCGGCGAGGCGCGCGACGGCCTCGAGGATCCGGCCGCGCCGGACATAGTTGGCGTAGGAAGGCAGCGAGATCGCGGCGAGCGTCGCGATGATTGCGACGACGACGATCGCCTCGAGCAGCGTGAAGCCCGTGCCGAGCCTGTGCGTCATGGGCAAGCCTCGGTCGACGCCTCGACCCGTACCCGGCCGCTCGCGGCGAGGACGACCCTGCGCGCGCGTTGGCCGGAACGGCACACGATGAACGTGCCCATCTGCAGCGCGCCGTCGAACCGCCGGGCCTGGCCGAGGCTCGTGTAGGAGACGTAATCGGCGACGGGCCGATTGCCGCGAATGGTGATGCCGGGCGGCGCCCTGCGCTCGCGGGCGATCGACGGGGATCCGGAGCCGCGCGCGCTGTCGGCCACGACGACCCAGCCGCCTTCCCAGGGCACCGCTCCGCCCGAACAGCTACCGCTGCCCGGGCACAGGTCGACCCGACCGCCGCGCTTGATCGCCTCGCTGCGTGCGAAATCGAGTGCGTGCCGCAGCGCATCGGCGCGATCCTGCAACTCCTGCTCCGCGAGCCACGCGCCAAGCCCGGGTACGCCGACCGCAAGCACGATGCCGGCGATCGCGAGCGCCAGCATCAACTCGACCAGCGTGAAGCCGCGGGTGTCGGGGGCGGATCGCATGCGGCCGATTGTGCGAGGGGCCCCGACCCCGCGATATCGGCGAGAAGGACTAGGCCATGGGTGCCATTGCGCATCCCTCGCGCCGCGACGCCCACGCCGCGGCAACGCAGGTGCTTGACAGCAAATAATTTAGTACTAAACTATCTCGCCTGGGAGGAGCCGTCCGCCATCTGCGGGCGGCGAGAGGCGATGCGCGTCCTTTGCGTCGGCGGCGGGCCGGCCGGGCTCTACGCGGCCCTGCTGATGAAGCGGGCGAACCCGGACGATGCCGTGCGCGTCGTCGAGCGCAACCGGCCCTACGACACGTTCGGCTGGGGCGTCGTCTTCTCCGACCAGACGCTCGGGAACCTGGCCGATGCCGATGCCGAGACCGCGCGCGAGATCGTCGGCGCCTTCAATCGCTGGGACGACATCGACGTCCACTTCAAGGGGCGCACGATCACCTCCGGCGGCCACGGCTTCTGCGGCATCGGGCGCAAGCGGCTGCTGAACATCCTGCAGCGACGCTGCGAGGCGCTCGGCGTCGAGCTGGTGTTCGAGACCGACGTGCAGGACGATCGCGCGCTCGCGACTGATTTCGCGGCCGACATCGTGCTCGCCGCCGACGGGGCCAACAGCCGCGTGCGCGGGCGCTATGCCGAGGCCTTCGCGCCGGACATCGACCTGCGCCGCTGCCGCTACGTCTGGTTCGGCACGAAGCGGCGCTTCGACGCCTTCACGTTCGCGTTCGAGCAGACGCCGCACGGCTGGTTCCAGGCGCACGCGTACCGCTACGACGACGACACGTCGACGTTCATCGTCGAGACGCCGGAGGAGGTCTGGCGCGCGACGGGCATCGACCGGATGTCGCAGCAGGAAGGGACCGCGTTCTGCGAGCGGCTGTTCGCGCGCTACCTCGACGCTCAGCCGCTGATGACGAACGCCGCGCACTTGCGCGGGTCGGCGAACTGGCTGCGCTTTCCGCGCGTCGTCTGCGGATCCTGGGCGCACTGGACGCGGATCGGGGGGCGGGACGTGCCGATCGTGCTGATCGGCGACGCCGCGCACACGGCGCACTTCTCGGTGGGATCGGGGACCAAGCTCGCCCTCGAGGACGCGATCGCGCTGTCGCGTGCCCTGCATGCGGGCGGGGATGCGAGCGAGGCGCTCGCGGCGTACGAGCGCGAGCGCAGCGTCGAGGTGCTGAAGCTGCAGAACGCCGCGCGCAACTCGACCGAGTGGTTCGAGCACGTCGACCGCTACACGTCGTTCGACGCGCTGCAGTTCGCCTACAGCCTGCTGACCCGCAGCCAGCGCATCTCCCACGAGAACCTGCGCCTGCGGGACGCCGGGTTCGTGGCGCACGCCGAGAGCTGGTTCGCCGCCCGCGTGCCGGGGCGCACCGTCGCGGAGCAGCGCGTGGCGGCGGCGAACGACCGGCCGCCGCCGCCGATGTTCACGCCTTACACGCTGCGGGGCCTGACGCTCAAGAACCGGGTCGTCGTCTCGCCGATGGCGCAGTACTCGTGCGTCGACGGCCTGCCGGACGATTACTACCTCGTGCACGTCGGCAGCCGCGCGCATGGCGGCGCGGGACTGGTGTTCACCGAAATGGTCTGCGTGGCGCCGGATGCCCGGATCAGTCCCGGCTGCGCGGGACTCTACGACGACGCGCAAGCGGCGGCGTGGCGGCGCATCGTCGATTACGTCCATGCGCGCACCAGCGCGCGCATCGCGCTGCAGCTCGGGCATGCCGGCCCGAAGGGCTCGACGCAGCTCGGCTGGCAGGACGCGGACGAGCCGCTGGCGGCGGGCAACTGGCCGCTGATCGCGCCCTCCGCGCTCGCGTACGGTCCGGCCAACCAGGTGCCGCGCGCGATGACTGCCGCGGACATGGCGCGCGTGCGCGAGGAATTCGTCGCGGCGACGAGGCGCGGTGCCGAGTGCGGCTTCGACTGGCTCGAGCTGCATTGCGCGCACGGCTACCTGCTGTCGGCGTTCCTGTGCCCGCTCACGAACCTGCGCACGGACGAATACGGCGGAACGCTCGCGGACCGCTGCCGCTATCCGCTCGAGGTGTTCGGCGCGATGCGCGACGCGTGGCCCGCGCAGCGCCCGATGTCGGTGCGCATCTCCGCCCACGACTGGGCGCCGGGAGGCAACACGCCCGACGACGCCGTCGAGATCGCGCGCCTTTTCAGGGCGGCGGGTGCCGATCTGATCGACGTGAGCTCGGGCCAGACGACGCGCGATGCGCGACCGGTCTACGGCCGGATGTATCAGACGCCGTTCGCGGACCGCATCCGCAACGAGGTCGGGATCGCGACGATGGCCGTCGGCGCGATCTTCGAGCCGGATCACGTGAACAGCATCCTGATGGCGGGCCGCGCCGACCTCTGCGCGCTCGCGCGGCCGCACCTCGCCGACCCGTACTGGACGCTGCATGCAGCGGCGCAGCTCGGCTTCGCCGACGTGGAATGGCCGGTCCAATACCGGCAGGGGAAAGCCCAGCTCGAGCGCAACCTCGCGCGCGCGGCCGCGCTGGCGAACGAGCGGCCGGAGGCCAACGGATGAGCCGCGGCGAAGCCCGATGGCGGCGCGGCCGACGCGCCGGCCGATGCCCGATGCATCGGAGCAGGGAGCGCGGGGCGTGAGCGATTCCCTGCCGCTCGAGGGTGCCCGCGCGGTGGTGACCGGCGGCGGCAGCGGCATCGGCCTCGCGATCGCTCGGCGGTTGCGGACGATGGGCGCCGCGCTCGTGCTGATCGGCCGCGATCGGGCCCGCCTCGACCGTGCGCTCGCCGACCTGGGATCGCATTGCGACGACGCGGCGATCGCGTGCGACGTCGGCGACGCGGATGCCGTGGCGCGCGCGTTCGCGGCGCTCTCCGACCGTCCCGCGCAGGTGCTCGTCAACAATGCGGGCACGGCCCGGAGCGCGAAGTTCGCCGACACGTCGCCCGCGATGTGGGAGGACATCCTTCGCGTCAACCTGGCCGGCGCGTTTCATTGCACGCGTGCGGCGCTGCCGGGGCTGCTCGGCGCAGCGTTCGGACGCGTCGTGAACGTGGCGAGCACCGCCGGACTGATCGGCTATCCGTACGTCGCCGCGTATTGCGCTTCCAAGCACGGCCTGATCGGGCTCACGCGCTCGCTGGCGCTCGAGCTTGCGCGCACGCGGGTCACCGTCAACGCCGTGTGTCCCGGTTACACCGACACCGAGATCGTCGAAGCTGCAATCGGCAACATCGTCGCGGCCACCGGGCGCTCCGCGGCCGAGGCGCGGGAGGCGCTGGTGAGCCGCAATCCGCAGCGGCGGCTCGTCGCGCCCGAGGAGGTGGCCGATGCCGTCGCCTGGCTGTGCCTGCCGGCGTCGCAAGCGGTCACCGGCCAGGCGATCTCGGTCTCGGGCGGCGAGGTGATGGCAGGGTGACGACGATGAGCCTGCGCAGGAAGGGCGGCGGATGAGCGTCAGCGCACTCTTCGAGTCGCAGCCGGTGGACGCGGAATCGCGCGCATCGGCGGGCGATCCCATTTCGCTGCGGCTGTGGCTGCGGCTGCTGACGTGCACGACGATGATCGAGCGTCACGTACGGGAGCGCTTGCGCGAGCGCTTCGACATCACGCTCGCGCGCTTCGACCTGATGGCGCAGCTTGCGCGCGCCCCGAAGGGCCTGCGCATGAGCGAGCTGTCGCGGCGGCTGATGGTCACCGGCGGCAACGTGACCGGGCTGACCGATCAACTGGTCGGCGAGGGCCTGGTCGTGCGCCGCGAGACGCCCGACGACCGGCGCGTCTATACGGTCCGCCTGACGGGCAAGGGCAGGCGTCAATTCGAGCACATGGCCGCCGAGCACGAGCGGTGGATCGTCGAGCTGCTCGCCAGGGTGCCGGCGGACGAGCGCGAGACGCTGTTCCGCTTGCTCGGCGTGCTCAAGGCGGGAGTCGCCGGCGCCGAGGGAGGGGAGCGATGAGATACACGGCCCATGTCGATACGTTCGCGCGCGACAACCTGCCGCCGCGGCACCAGTGGCCCGAATTCGTCTTCGACCTGCCCGAGCTGCAATATCCGGAGCGGATGAACTGCGCGACGGAGCTCCTCGACGGCGCCATTGCGCGCGGCTTTGGCGAGGGCCGCGCGATCCTCGCGCCGGGCGGGTTGCGCTGGACGTACGCGGAGCTGCTCGCGCATGCGAACCGGATCGCGCATGTCCTGGCGGACGACCTGCACGTCGTCCCCGGCAATCGCGTGCTGCTGCGCGGACCCAATTCGCCGTGGATGGCGGCGTGCTGGTTCGCCGTGATGAAGGCCGGCGCCATCGCGGTCGCGACGATGCCGCTGCTGCGGGCGAAGGAGCTGACCGACATCGTCGTCAAGGCGGAGATCTCGCACGCGCTCTGCGACGCGCGGCTCGCGGACGAGCTCGCCGCCGCGCGCCCCGCGTGCCCGACGCTGCGCGAGATCGCCTGGTTCCAATCGGCCGCCGACGACGCCGTCGAGGCGCGCGCGCAGCGCAAGCCGGCCCGCTTCGACGACGTCCCGACGGCAGCGGAGGACACGGCGCTGATCGCCTTCACGTCGGGCACGACGGGCATGCCGAAGGGCACGATGCACTCGCATCGCGACGTCATCGCCGCGTGCGATTGCTGGCCGCGCGCGACGCTTCGCGCGAGCGCCGACGACCTGTTCACCGGGACGCCGCCGCTCGCCTTCACGTTCGGGCTCGGCGGCCTGCTGCTGTTCCCGCTGCGCATCGGCGCGGCGACGCTGCTGGTCGAAAAGGCGTCACCGGCGGAATTGCTCGGCATCGTCGCGGACCATCGCGCGACGGTGCTCGTCACGGCGCCCACGTCCTACCGCGCGATGGCGCCAGCCGTCGCGCAGCACGACCTCTCGTCGCTGCGCAAGTGCGCCTCGGCCGGCGAGGCGCTTCCGGCCGCCACCCGGAAGCTGTGGAAGGACGCGACCGGCATCGAGATCATCGACGGCATCGGCTCGACCGAGATGTTCCACATCTTCATCTCGCATGACGAGGCGCATGCGCGCGCGGGCGCGACGGGCAAGCCCGTCGCCGGGTATCGGGCGTGCGTGATGGACGACGCCGGGAATCCGCTGCCGCCCGGACGGGTCGGGCATCTCGCGGTGAAGGGGCCGACCGGCTGCCGCTATCTCGCGGATCCGCGCCAGGCCAATTACGTGAAGAATGGATGGAACTACACCGGCGACGCCTACCTGGTCGACGACGACGGCTACTTCGTCTATCAGGCGCGCACCGACGACATGATCATCAGCGCCGGCTACAACATCGCGGGCCCGGAGGTGGAGGGCGCGCTGCTGATGCATCCGGCAGTCGCCGAGTGCGGCGTCGTCGGCGTCGAGGATCCCGAGCGGGGCCAGGTCGTGACGGCGTTCGTCGTCCTGAAGCCCGGACACGCCGGCGACGCGCAGATGACGGCCGCGCTGCAGGATTTCGTCAAGCGCACGATCGCGCCCTACAAGTACCCGCGCGCGATCCGCTACCTCGCGGCGTTGCCGCGCACGGAGACGGGCAAGCTGCAGCGCTTCCGCCTGCGCACGATGAGCTGAACCAACGCGGCCGCAGGGTTGCGGCCGACCCTTCACCAGGAGCGAATGCGATGAAGATTCTGGAACCTCCCGGCTGGACGCCACCCAGGGGCTACGCGAACGGCATCGCCGCGCGCGGCACGCTCGTGTTCGTCGCCGGCCAGGTCGGCTGGAACGCCGCGCAGCGGTTCGAGTCGGACGATTTCGTCGCGCAGGCGACGCAGGCGCTGCGCAACATCGTCGCGGTGCTCGCGGAAGCCGGCGCGCGCCCCGAGCACATCGTGCGGATGACCTGGTACGTCGTCGACAAGGGCGAGTACCTGGCGTGCCTGCCGGCCCTCGGCAAGGCGTACCGCGACGTCATCGGGCGGCATTTTCCCGCGATGACCGCCGTCGAGGTCCGGGGGCTCGTCGAGGAAGGAGGGCGCGTGGAGATCGAAGCGACCGCGGTGATCCCCGACGCCGGCCCGGCAGTGCAATAATTGCGGCTCTGCCCGTCTCGCCGCGATCGCGCGGGATGCCGACCACTCACCGGGACACTTCGATGAACGCCCCCGACCGCATCGCGACCCGCAAGGCGTCGTTCAAGTGGGACGACCCGCTCCTCCTCGACACGCAACTGACCGAGGAAGAGCGGATGGTGCGCGATACCGCGCACGCGTACGCGCAGGAGAGGCTCATGCCGCGGGTGCGCGACGCGTTTCGCAACGAGGCGACCGACCCGTCGATCTTCCGCGAGATGGGCGAGCTCGGGCTCCTCGGCCTGAACCTCCCCGGCGACTACGGCGGCGCCGGCCTGAACTACGTCTGCTACGGGCTCGTCGCGCGCGAGATCGAGCGCGTCGACTCGGGCTACCGCTCGATGATGAGCGTGCAGAGCTCGCTCGTGATGTTCCCGATCTACACGTACGGCAGCGAGGCGCAGCGCGCGCGCTACCTGCCCGCGCTCGCGCGCGGCGAGCGCATCGGGTGCTTCGGGCTCACCGAGCCCAATCACGGCTCCGACCCCGGGTCGATGGAGACGCGCGCGCGCGTCGCCGACGGCGGCTTTCGCCTGAGCGGCGCGAAGACGTGGATCTCGAACTCCCCGATCGCGGACGTCTTCGTCGTCTGGGCGAAGCTCGACGGCGTCGTGCGCGGCTTCATCCTGGAGAAGGGCATGAAGGGGCTCTCGGCGCCGAAGATCGAGGGCAAGTTCTCGCTGCGCACGTCGATCACCGGCGAAATCGTCATGGACGACGTCTTCGTGCCGCAGGACAACCTCCTGCCGGGCGTCGAGGGGCTGAAGGGGCCGATGGGCTGCCTCAACAGCGCGCGCTACGGCATCGCGTGGGGCGCGCTCGGCGCCGCGGAATTCTGCTGGCAGGCGGCGCGCCAGTACGTGCTCGACCGCAAGCAGTTCGGGCGGCCGCTCGCCGCGAACCAGCTCATCCAGAAGAAGCTCGCCGACATGCAGACCGAGATCGCGCTCGGCCTGCAAGGCTGCCTGCGGCTCGGGCGGATGAAGGACGAGAACGTCGCCGCGCCGGAAATCACGTCGATCATGAAGCGCAACAGTTGCGGGAAGGCGCTCGAGATCGCGCGCACGGCGCGCGACATGCACGGCGGCAACGGCATCGTCGACGAGTTCCACGTGATCCGGCACGTGCTGAACCTCGAGACGGTCAACACCTACGAGGGCACGCACGACATCCATGCGCTGATCCTGGGCCGCGCGCAGACGGGCATCTCGGCGTTCTAGCCGGTGGCGGCGCCATGAAGCTGTATGACTATTTCCGCTCCTCCGCCGCGTATCGCGTCCGCATCGCGCTCAACCTGAAGGGCATCCGGCCGGACGAGCGGATGTTCGTCCATTTGCGGATGGGCAACCAGCGCGCGCAGGACTACCTCGCGCTCAACCCGCAGGGACTCGTGCCGGCGCTCGCGCTCGACGACGGCCACGTGCTCACGCAGTCGCTCGCGATCATCGAATACCTCGACGAAACGCATCCCGAGCCGCCGCTGCTGCCGCGCGATCCGGCGGACCGCGCCCGCGTGCGCGCGATCGCGCTCACGATCGCCTGCGAGATCCATCCGCTGAACAACCTGCGCGTGCTGAACTACCTGATCGGCACGCTGGGGGTGTCGCGGGAGCAGAAGGACGGCTGGTACCGCTACTGGATCGACGTCGGGTTCGAGGCGCTCGAGACGATGCTCGAGCGCGACGCCGCCACCGGCCGGCATTGCCATGGCGATCAGCCGACGCTCGCCGACATCTGCCTCGTCCCGCAGATCGCGA
>DASURV010000195.1:0-7312 GCA_036375455.1 Casimicrobiaceae bacterium
AGCCGACCTCCTCGTCGATGATCCGATCGGGCAGGCGGAACTTGGGAATCTGCGTGCGCATCATGCCGCCCGCCCGGGGGTCGGCATCGAAGACGACGCACTCGTAGCCGAGCGGCGCGAGGTCGCGCGCGACCGTCAGCGACGCCGGGCCCGCGCCAACCAGCGCGATCCGCTTGCCGTTACGCGCCGGCGCGGGCTGCGGCAGGCGCGGCCGGATGTCCTCCTTGTAATCCGCCGCGACGCGCTTCAGGCGGCAGATCGCGACCGGCTCGGGCTTCGCGTCGCCCTTGCGATGATCGGCGGAACCCGTCTCGACGCGCCCGCGCCGGCACGCCGGCTCGCAGGGACGATCGCAGGTGCGCCCGAGAATGCCGGGGAAGACGTTCGACTTCCAGTTGACGAGGTAGGCGTCCCCGTAACGACCCGCCGCGATCAGCCGAATGTATTCGGGGACCGGGGTGTGGGCGGGACACGCCCACTGACAATCGACGACCTTGTGGAAATAGTCGGGGTGCGCAATATCCGTTGGCTTCAATCCGGCTCCTCCGGTCTACCCGCTGGGATCACCCGCGCGCTCTCGCACCGGTACGCGCCATCGGGACGGCACTGCGGGCGAGTGCGGAGGGCTTTCACCGCACCGCACCCTGGTTCGACCAGGACGACCGCTCGATCGTTGCCGCGGTCAGTGATGCTACGCCTGCCCGCGGAGCAAGAAAAGCGCCGCGGACGCAACCGCTTGAATGCAGTCGATTTTTCGCAACACGCCCGTGCGGTTCGTGCGGCGGTGGCGGCGCGCGGCTGCGCTAGAATGACTTTTTTCGCGTTGCGGCGGACGCCCGGATGAACCCGCACGCAGGGCCCGCTGCCCATGATGAACGCCCCCGAAACGCCCCCCATTCGGCTGACGCAGTTCTCGCACGGCGGTGGCTGCGGCTGCAAGATCGCGCCCGGCGTGCTGCAACGCATTCTCGGCACGGTCGATCGCTCGCTTCTGCCCGAGGCGCTGCTCGTGGGCATCGAAACCGCCGACGATGCGGCCGTCTACCGCTTGAACGAGCGGCAGGCGATCGTCGCGACGACGGACTTCTTCATGCCGATCGTCGACGACCCGTTCGATTTCGGCGCGATCGCGGCGACGAACGCGATCTCCGACGTCTATGCGATGGGCGCGACGCCGCTGTTCGCGCTCGCCATCGTCGGCATGCCGGTCGATGCGCTGCCGCTCGAAGCGGTCCGGCGCATCCTCGCGGGCGGTGCGTCGGCGTGCGCGCGCGCGGGCATCCCGGTGGCCGGCGGTCACACGATCGACTCGGTCGAGCCGATCTACGGACTGGTGGCGATCGGCGTCGTCGACCCGCGCTACCTGAAACGCAACGCGGGCGCGCGCGCCGGCGATGCGATCATTCTCGGCAAGCCGCTGGGAGTCGGGATCTACAGCGCCGCGCTGAAGCGCGACTCGTTGTCGGAGGCCGGGTACCGGGCGCTGCTCGCCAGCACGACGCAGCTCAACACGCCCGGGCTCGCGCTCGGCGCGATGGACGACGTGCACGCGCTGACCGATGTCACCGGATTCGGCCTGCTCGGGCACCTGCTCGAGATGTGCCGCGGCGCGCAACTCGCGGCGCGGATCGAATTCGCGCGGCTGCCGCTGCACCCGGACGTGCTCGATCTCGCGGAACGGGGCTTCGTCACCGGAGCCTCGCGCCGCAACTTCGATGGATATGGCGAGGACGTCGTGCTCGCGCCCTCGCTCGGCGAGCGCGAGCGCGCGCTGCTCACCGACCCGCAGACCTCCGGCGGGCTTCTGGTCGCATGCGCGCCGCTGGCCGCGGACGCGGTCGTCGACCTCTTCCGGCGGCAAGGCTTCGCCGCGGCGGCGCCGATCGGCCGCTTCGTCGCCGGCGCGCCGGGCGTCAGCGTCGAATGAGCACGGCGGGCGAGGCGCCGCGCGGAATGAGGGAGGCCGCCACGCGGATGCAATGTCAATCGCCGCCAGCGCAAGGAGGCCGGGAATGACCTCGTCGCCGCTCGCGCATCCACGGCAACCGGACGCATCGCCGGATGCGTTGCTGCGCCGCTACGGCGAAGTTCGCGCGCGTACGCGGGCACTGACGGCTCCGTTGTCCGCGGAGGACTGCGCGCTGCAGTCGATGCCCGACGCGAGTCCCGCCAAGTGGCATCTCGCGCACACGACGTGGTTCTTCGAGACGCTCGTCATCGAGCCGCGAATCGCCTCCTATCGAGCGTTCGATCCGGCCTTCCGCGTGCTGTTCAACTCCTACTACAACGCGGTCGGCGACAAGCACCCGCGACCCGAGCGCGGAATGCTGTCGCGCCCGTCGCTCGACGTCGTGCTCGCCTATCGCGCGCACGTCGACGACGCGATGCGCGGGTGCTGCGATCGCGCGATAGGCGATCCCGCTCTCGCCGCATTGATCGAGCTCGGGTTGAACCACGAGGAGCAGCACCAGGAGCTGATCCTGACCGACGTCCTGCACCTGCTGTCGCGCAATCCGGCGCGGCCCGCCTACGATGCGGCGCCGCCGCCGGAGCCCCGCCCCGAAACGGCCGTGCGCTGGCTGGCCCATCCCGCCGGAATCGTGACCGTCGGCCATGCGGGCCGCGGCTTCGCATTCGACAACGAGGGGCCGCGGCATCGCGTGTGGCTCGAAGCGTTCGAGCTCGCGTCGCGGCCGGTCACCAATGCCGAGTACGCCGCGTTCATCGAGGAAGGGGGCTATTCCAGTCCCGAGCTGTGGCTCTCGCTCGGCCTCGACACGGTCGGCGCGCAGCGCTGGGTCGCGCCGCTCTACTGGGAACGCCACGCGAGCCGGTGGCGCGCCTTCACGTTGCACGGGACGTGCGACCTCGACCCGCACGCACCGGTCGCACACATCAGCCTGTTCGAGGCGGACGCCTACGCGCGCTGGGCGGGGGCGCGGCTGCCGACGGAGTTCGAGTGGGAAGCCGCGCTCACCCGCGCAGCGGAAGACCGGACGCCGGCCGTCCTGCCCGGCACCGGCGATGTGTGGGAATGGACGTCGTCGAGCCATGCACCCTACCCCGGCTTTCGTCCCGCCGCGGGCGCCGTGGGCGAATACAACGGCAAGTTCATGTGCAACCAGTACGTGCTGCGCGGCTCGTCGCTCGCGACGCCGCCCGGGCATGCGCGAGCGACGTATCGCAACTTCTTTGCGCCGGAAGCGCGCTGGCAATTCAGCGGCGTGCGGCTCGCCCGCGGCGCGCCCTGATTCATCGGCGCGGTGGCGCGCAACGCGCGGCGGCGATCCGGCGCCGTTCGCCCTTACGACGCGTAGTACACGGCGAAATCGCCCGCG
The DNA here is from genome assembly GCA_036375455.1 of Casimicrobiaceae bacterium. Classification (GTDB taxonomy): domain Bacteria; phylum Pseudomonadota; class Gammaproteobacteria; order Burkholderiales; family Casimicrobiaceae; genus VBCG01. The sequence goes on from DASURV010000195.1 coordinate 3,339, forward strand.
TCGTCCTGCCAGCAGCGCACGGACGCGAATCCGGCACGCTCGAGCATCGCCGCGAACTCGTGCGGCGCGTACTTGTACGAATTCTCGGTGTGGATGCGCTCGCCCGCGGCGAACGTGCGCACGATCCCCTCGACCGCGACCGTTTGCGGCGTGCGCGCCTCGAGGTGCATCTCGACGCGCGAGCCTGCCTCGTCGTAGAACGCCACGTGCGCGAACGCCTCGGGCACGAACCGCGTGCCGAGGATGCGGTTCACATGCGCAAGCGCGTTGCGGTTGAACGCGGCCGTCACCCCCGCCGCGTCGTCATAGGCGGCATCGAGGCGCGCCGCGTCCTTCTTCGTGTCGACACCGATCAGCAGCCCGCTCTCGCCGTCGCCGCCGCAGTGCCGGCGGATCGCGTGCAGGAACCTGAAGGCCTCGAGCGGTGCGAAGTTGCCGATCGACGAGCCCGGGTAGAAGAACGTCGTCGGTCCCTCGGCGAGATCGCGCGCGAGGTCGAGCCCGCGGCCGAAGTCGGTGAGCACGCCGCGCACGTCCGTGTCCGGATGCTCGCTCGACAGGCGCGCAAGCGCGCTCGCGAGCGCCTCGTGCGCGATGTCGACCGCCAGATAGCGCCAGGGAGCGAGAAACGGCAGCCAGGCCGCACCCTTGCGGCAATCGCCGGCGCCGAGATCGACGAACTGCTTGCCGCGTCCGGCGGCACGGACGATCTCCTCGCGGCAACGCGCGAAGATGCCCGCCTCCGTGCGGGTCGGGTAATACTCCGGCAGGCGGCAGATCGCCGCGAACAGCGCGCAGCCCTGCGCGTCGTAGAAGTATTTCGGCGCGATCGACGCCGGCGTCGACAGCAGTCCCGCCACCAGCGCCCGGCGCTCCGCGGCCGCGTCGTGGATGCGCCGATCGACCAGGCGCCCGTCGACGTCGCGCAGGCCGGTTGCCTGGACGGCGGCATTCGCGTGCATGGCGTTGGGCCTGACGTGCATGGGGGTTTCCTTGGTCGCCCGGAGGGACGGGGCCATTACACGGGCGGCCCGCAACCGCCATCGGCCGGGTGCGGGACCGCCATGATGCACGAGCGGCCGTGGCAGCGAAACGGCCGCAACAGGCAGTGACGTGTCGGTGGACCGCCTACGCAGGATCGGATGCCGCGCGCCCGGCAGGAGTTCCCTACCTTCGCCGAAGCGCCATCCGATACGCGCCCCACGCGGCCAGCCCCCCCGCCGCCAGCGTGTACAGCGCGACGCGGCGCGTGTCGTCGACGGCGAAGAGCAGCGTCACGGCGACCGGGGCGAACGCCTTCAGGATGAACTGCGGCCGCGCGAGGCGCCCGAGCAGCGCGCCGTAGTCGCGCGAGCCGAGGAGCACGCCCGGCGCGGTGCCGCGCACGATCGTCATGACGCCGTTGGCCCAGCCATACAGCAGGGCGAACGCGAGAGCCACGATCCACACGCCGCGAACCAGCGACAGCACGATGAGCGCCGCGGCGAGCAGGCCGAACGCGAGCGTGCCGACGAGCAGCGGCGGCCAGCGGCTCGAGAACGCGAATTCCATCACGCGCCCGGCGACCTGCATCGGGCCGATCAAGGCGCCGACGAGCACCGCGTCGCGCGCCGCGAGGCCCCCTGCGGCAAGCAGCGCGACGAGATGCGCGGAAACGGCCGACGCGAGAAACGCGGCCAGCGCGAGTGCGGCGGCGAGCCACAGAAACGTTCCCGGCCTCGGCTCGGCCCTGCCGGGTTGGGCGTCCGCAGGGGGGGTCGAGCGCTGCGCGCCGGAGGGAACGAACGCGAGATGGAGCGGCAGGCACACGCCGGCGTTGAGCGCCGCGTGGACGGCGAACGCGACCCGCCAGCCATGCGCTTCCAGCAGGTATTGCGAGAGCGGCCAGAAGACGGTGCTCGCGAACCCGCCGAACAGCGTCAGCGCGGTGACCGCACGCCGATACGACGGCCCCGAGACGCGATACAGCGTCGCGAACGCCGGATCGTACAGGCAGGCCGCCATCGCGACCCCGGCGACGAGCCATCCGGCCAGCATCGTCGCGCCGTTGACCGCCGCCGCGAGCAGCAGGCAGGCGATTGCGCCGAGCACCGATCCCGCCGCGAGCACGCCGCGCCCGCCGCGGCGATCGATGCGCGTGCCGACCCAGGGCGAGACGATGCCCGACACGAACAGACCCGCGGTGAAGCTGCCGTAGAGCACGACGTCGCTCACGCCGAGGGCGTGCGCCATCGGCGGTCCGAGCACCGCGATCGAGTAGAACAGCGAGCCCCACGAGATGATCTGCGCGACGCCGAGCGCGCCGACCAGGCGGCGCAGCGCCGTGGACGGCGGCGGTGGCGCGCCGCGCACCTCAGCGATGGCGGAACTGCGGCTTGCGCTTCTCGACGAACGCGCGCATGCCCTCCTTCTGGTCGTCGAGCGCGAACGTCGCGTGGAATTCGCGGCGCTCGAACGCCAGTCCGTCGGTGAGCGACGATTCGTAGGCGCGATTGATCGCTTCCTTGATCTTCATGACGACGGGCAGCGAGAACGAGGCGATCTTCGCGGCGGTCGCGAGCGCCTCCTGCTCGAGCTCCGCGGCGGGCACGACGCGCGCGACGAGCCCGGCCCGCTCCGCATCCTCGGCACCGATCATGCGGCCGGTGAGGCACCACTCCATCGCCTTCGCCTTGCCGACGGCGCGCGGCAGCCGCTGCGTGCCCCCGAACCCCGGCATCGTGCCGATCGTGACCTCGGGCTGGCCGAAGCGAGCGGTGTCGGCCGCGATGATGATGTCGCACGCCATCGCGAGCTCGCAGCCGCCGCCGAGCGCGTAGCCGGCGACCGCGGCGATCACGGGCTTGCGCACGCGGCGGATGCCTTCCCAGTCCTTCGTGATGTAGTCGTCGCCATAGACCTTGGCGTAGCCCCACTCGGCCATCGCGCCGATGTCGGCGCCGGCGGCGAACGCCTTCTCGTTGCCGGTGATGACCGAGCAGCCGATCGCCGGATCCGCGTCGTTCGCGAACAGCGCGTCGCAGATTTCGCGTGCGAGCTGGTCGTTCAGCGCATTCATCCGCTGCGGGCGGTTGATGCGAATCAGCCCGACGCGGTCGCGTGTTTCGAGGAGAAGATGTTCGGGCATGGGAACGCTCCGAGAAGGGACAAGAAAGGCGCGCGGCGCGCGTCGCGGAACGCGCTGCGCCTCGGGGAGTCGAACCGGGCGTGGCGCCGCTCCCACTGACGCATAATAGCGAATCGCGGCGATGCCGCGCCGGCGACTTGCGGCGCCGTTCATGACATACGCATTGGAAGGCGATCGATGAAAAAGGTTTACGCGAGTGCGAAGGAAGCTCTGCAGGGGCTGCTGCGCAACGACATGACGATCGCGGCCGGCGGCTTCGGCTTGTGCGGCATCCCGGAGAACCTGATCCAGGCGCTCGTGGAGAGCGGTGTCAAGGGGCTCACGATCGCCGGCAACAACGCCGGTGTCGACGATTTCGGCATGGGACTCTTGCTGAAGGGGCGCCAGGTGAAGAAGGTGATCGCCTCCTATGTCGGCGAAAACAAGGAGTTCGAGCGGCAGGTGCTCGCAGGCGAGCTGGAGCTGCGCCTGACGCCGCAGGGGACGCTCGCCGAGAAGCTGCGCGCGGGAGGCGCCGGCATCGCGGGCTTCTACACGCGCACGGCTGCCGGCACGCGGCTCGGCGAAGGCAAGGAGACGAAGACGTTCAACGGCAAGGAGTACGTGCTCGAGGAAGGCATCCGCGCGGATCTGTCGATCGTCAAGGCGTGGAAGGGCGACACCGCGGGCAATCTCGTCTACCGCGAGACGGCCCGCAACTTCAATCCGATGATCGCGACCTGCGGCAGGATCACGGTCGCCGAAGTCGAGGAACTGGTCGAAACCGGCGAGCTCGATCCCGATCAGATACACACGCCCGGCATCTACGTCGACCGCATCATCCAGGGCAGCAGCTACGAGAAGCGCA
>DASURV010000196.1:0-3904 GCA_036375455.1 Casimicrobiaceae bacterium
CCGGGATGAGCGTCGAAGGGCCGCCCCGAGACGCGAATCAGCCCCCGCGGGGGGCAGCGCAGCGGCGCGAGCCGCAAGCGTGGGGGGATCATTCGAGCGTCGACGGGCCGCCCCGAGACGCGAGTCACCCCCGCGGGGGGCAGCGCAGCGGCGCGAGCCGCAAGCGTGGGGGGATCATTCGAGCGTCGACGGGCCGCCCCGAGACGCGAATCAGCCCCTACGGGGGGCAGCGCAGCGGCGCGAGCCGCAAGCGTGGGGGGATCATACGAGCGTGGCCGGCGAGGGAGCGTGAACGATGGAAGTGATCGATTCGGCAGATGCGTTGCGCATCCGGCTCGAGCAGGCGGACCGCGTCGCCTTCGTGCCCACGATGGGCAATCTCCACGAGGGCCACCTGTCGCTGATGCGCATCGCGCGCCGCCACGGCGACTGCGTGGTCGCGAGCATCTTCGTGAACCGATTGCAGTTCGGGCCGAACGAGGATTTCGACCGCTATCCGCGCACGTTCGAAGCGGACTGCACCAAGCTCGAGCGCGAGGGCGTCGACGTCGTGTTCGCGCCGCACGAGCAGGACATGTACCCGACGCCGCAGGTCTATCGCGTGCACCCTCCGCCGCTCGCGGAGGAGCTGGACGGCGCGTTTCGCCCCGGCTTCTTCAACGGCGTGTGCACGGTCGTGCTGAAGCTGTTCAACCTGGTGCAGCCCGACGTCGCCGTGTTCGGGAAGAAGGACCGCCAGCAGCTCAAGATCGTCCGCGGGATGGTCCAGCAGTTCAACCTGCCGATCCAGATCGTTCCGGCCGAGACGGTGCGCGCCGACGACGGGCTCGCGCTGTCCTCGCGCAACAATTACCTGTCGCCGATCGAGCGCACCGAGGCGCCGCGGCTGTACCGGACGCTGCTCGGCATTGCCGAGGAGATCGCCACCGGGCGGACGGACTACGCGAACCTCGAGTTCGCCGGCCGCGCGGAGCTTGCGCGCCACGGCTGGAAGGTCGACTACGTCGCGATCCGCCACGGGCTGGCGCTGCGCATTCCGCACCCGGAAGGCTTCGATCATCCGAATCTGCTGATCGTGCTGGGAGCGGCCACGCTCGGCACGACCCGGCTCATCGACAATCTGGACGTCGTCAAGAAAGACGGCGAAGATTGATGCCGAGCCGCCCCTGTCATCCGCCGAGCCACGCCCCGATGCTGCTTCGCGTCATCCTGCTGGCGATCGCGGGTATCTTCGCGTTCGTTCCACCGGCGGGCGCGCAAAGCCCGTGGCCGGCGAAGCCGGTGCGGCTGATCGTGCCCTTCCCGCCGGGCGCCGGGACCGATACGATCGCGCGCTTCATTGCCCAGAAGCTCGGCGAGGCGGTCAATGCGAGCATCGTCGTCGACAACCGCACCGGCGCAGGCGGGGCGATCGGCGCCGCCGAGGCCGCGCGCGCCGACGCGGACGGCTACACGCTGCTGTTCGTCGCATCCCCCTTCACGACCGTCGCCGCCGCATCGAAGAAGGCCGGCTACGATCCCGTCGGGCAGTTCGCGGCCGTCGCATCGATCGCCGCCGGACCGCTCGCGTTCGTCGTCGGCGAGGCGGTTCCGGCCAACACGATGCAGGAGTTCATCGCGCTCGCGAAGGCGAATCCCGGCAAGCTGAATTACGGTTCCGCGGGCACCGGCGGCATCAACCACCTAGCGCTCGAGCTGCTGAAGGCGCGCACGGGCGTGGACATCGTCCACGTGCCTTATCGGGGCATCGCGGATGCGACGAAGGACCTGCTCTCGGGACAGATCCAGGCGATGACCGCGTCGATCCCCGCGACGCTCGCCTACAGCGGCGACCGCCGCTTCAAGGTGCTCGCGATCACCGGGCCGTCGCGTGTCGACCTGCTGCCGGACGTTCCGAGCTGGCAGGACGCGGGCGTCACGAATGCGACGGTCGTCAACTACTGGGGCATCGTCGCGCCCGCGGGAACGCCGCGCGACATCGTCGTCCGACTCAACGCGGAGACGCAGAAGCTGCTGCAGCAGGCGGACGTGAAGGCACGCCTTGCACGCGAGGGCACGGAGTTGCTGCCCGGAACACCGGAGCAGTTCGCGTCGCTGATCGAGCGCGACCTGCAGGCGTGGAAGAAGCTGATCGCCGACGCGAATCTCAAGCTCGACTAGGAAACATCCCCACGCTCGCTCCGCTCGCTGCCTCCCAGGGGCCGGTCAGTCGCTCGGGGGCGGCCCTTTGCGACTGCGGCGCGGTCGCGGCTTCAGTGCCAGCCAATTGCCGGCGACCGCGAGCGCGACGCCGACGCCACCGAGCGGCGTCCAGCGATAGCCCTCGAACAGCGTGGACACGAGCATCGCGACCACCGGGGTCGCGACGCCGACATACGACGCGGGCCCCGGTCCGACCTGCTTCAGCAGCGTCAGGTAAGCGCCGAACGCCACGATGCTGCCGAACACCGCGAGATAGAGGAGCGACGCAAGATACGGTGCGCGCAGGTCGATCGTCCATGATGCCCCCTGCGCGAGCGCGATGCTCGCCGCGGTGAGCGCTCCATATCCCATGCCCCACGCCGTGCTCGGCAGCACGGGAATGCCGGCCTGCTGATTGCGCAGCGCGGCGAGGTTGCCGCCGCTCGCGATCGCCGTCGCGCCGAGCCCGAGGACCACGCCGAGCGCCACGCTGCCGCCGTGCCGCGCCTCGCGCAGCTCGGGCACGAAGAGCAATGCGACACCGAGCACGCCGAGCGCCGCCGCGACGAGCGTGCGCAGCGTCAACGCCGTACCGAAGAGGAGCCGGGCGCCGACCGGAATCATGAATACGATCGTCGAAAACAGGACCGCGACGAGACCCGACGTCGCATACCGTTCCGCCTGGTAGACGGCGACGTAGTTGAGGCCGAACAGCAGCACGCCCTGCAGCGCGATGAATGCGTGCGCGCGCCGATCGAAGCGCAGCGAGCGCCCCTGGACCGCGCACCACAGCGCGAGCAGCAGTGCGGCGAGCGCGAAGCGCAATGCGACCGAGACCTCGGGCGCGACGCTGCCGAGCTGGAACTTGATGCCGAGCCACGTCGAGCCCCAGATCAGCGTCGAGATTGCGAACAGCGCGGCCGGCGAGCGCAGCGTCACGATGGGGTCAATTGTAGTGGCGCGCCGTAGCACCGCGAGGCCCGCGCGCCAATCATCCCGATGGACGACCTCCGAAAACTGACAGTTCGCTTTCGCATCGACGCTTCGTACGCTGGCGGCCATTGCACTCGCGAAGGAGCGTTGCGTGATCGCACCGTTGCTCGCCGCCGCGTCGATGGCCGCATCGATCGCCTGGGGCGAAGCCGCCGCCAGCGCCTTCCCCGAGCCGATGCCGGAATCGCCGGCATCTCTGGCGGACGCGGGCCGCATCCTGTCCGACTTCGGCAAGCTGCCGCTGATCTTCGAACCGGTCACCGGATACGAGCATGGGGCGCCGCGGTTCCTCGCCCGCGGCGCGAATCACGCGATCGCGGTCACGGCGCAGGGCGTCGACTTCGCGCTCCGCTCGACCTCCGACGCAGGCGCCGCCGGGCGGCGCGCGCAGGTGCGCATTCGCTTCGTCGATGCGAATGCCGACGCCGCGATCGGCGGCATCGGGCCGCTCGCGACCCGCATTCATCACCTTCGTGGCGCAGGCGCGCGCAGCGACGTCGACGTGCCGACCTACGGCCGCGTCGCGATCTCGAACCTGTATCCGGGAATCGACGTCGTGTTCCACGGCAACGGGCCCCGGCTCGAATACGACGTCGTCGTGGCGCCCGGCGCAGGCGATCCGGCGCAGTTCGGATTGCGCGTCGACGGCGATGCGGAAGTCTCGTTGGACGACTCGGGCGACCTGCTGCTGCGCACGGCGGCCGGAGTCGTGCGACTCGAGCGGCCGCTT
>DASURV010000197.1:0-9957 GCA_036375455.1 Casimicrobiaceae bacterium
GCGAGTTCGGACCGCAGCCCGTCGCGGCCGGGCGCACGCCGGGACGGCGCGCGCTCGATGGCGAGTACCGCCGCCTCGACTAGGGCGCCGGCGCTCCCCCTCAACCCTTCATCCGGTCGAGCAGGGTCGGCCGATCCTTGCGCGCGCGCCGGTAGGCCCACAGCATCATGACGATGCCGACGACGATCATCGGCATCGACAGCCACTGGCCCATCGTGAATCCGCCGGCGAGAAAGCCGAGGAAATCGTCGGGCTCGCGCGCATATTCCGCGATGAAGCGAAACACGCCGTAGCCGGCCAGGAACAGGCCGGACACCGCGCCGCGCGGGCGATGCCGGGACGAATAGATCCACAGCACGATGAAGAGCAGCACGCCCTCGAGCCCGAACTCGTAGAGCTGCGACGGGTGTCTGGGCACCGAATCGACCTGGGGGAACACCATCGCCCACGGGACGTCGGTCGGGCGCCCGACGAGCTCGCCGTTGATGAAGTTCCCGAGGCGTCCGGCGGCGAGTCCGAGCGGACAAAGCGGCGCGACGAAATCGGTGACGTCGAGCAGCGCCTTGTCGCGGCGGCGCGCGAAGAACCACAACGCGATCAGCACGCCCAGGAAGCCGCCGTGAAAGCTCATGCCGCCGTGCCAGATCTCGAACGTCTCCAGCGGATGCGCGAGATAGTAGAGCGGCTTGTAGAACAGCACGTAGCCGAGGCGCCCGCCGAGAATCACGCCGAACACCCCGAAGAACAGCATGTCGTCCACGTCGGACGGCCGCCAGCCGGTCAGCATCTGCTGGCGCGCGCGCCGCCGCCCGAGCACGATGAACAGGACGAATCCGGCGAGATACATGAGCCCGTACCAGCGGACCGAAAGGGGTCCGAGGTGAAAGGCGACCGGGTCGAATTGCGCATGAACGAACATGACGCTGCATATATCATAGAAGGCTTCCGGCAGCCCGCCGTACGGAGATTTCCGCGTGCCACTGAATCGCCGCTCCCGCCTGATCACCGAGGGCATCGCCCGCTCCCCGAATCGCGCGATGCTGCGCGCCGTCGGTTTCGGCGACGCCGATTTCGACAAGCCGATCGTCGGCGTCGCCAACGGCCACAGCACGATGAACCCGTGCAACGCCGGCATCCAGCCGCTGGTCGACCGCGCGATGCAGGCGCTGCACGACGCGGGCGCGATGCCGCAGGTATTCGGCGTGCCGACCGTCACCGACGGCATCGGCATGGGCACCGAGGGCATGAAGTACTCGCTCGTGTCGCGCGAGGTCATCGCCGACGCGATCGAGACCGCCGTCAACGGCCAGTGCATGGACGGCGTGCTCGTCGTCGGCGGCTGCGACAAGAACATGCCGGCCGCGGTGATGGCGATGGCGCGCATCGACGTGCCGGGCATCTTCGTCTACGCGGGCACGATCAAGCCCGGCCACTGGAAAGGGCAGGCGCTGACGATCGTCTCGCCGTTCGAGGCGGTCGGCGCCTACACGGCGGGGAAGATGTCCCGCGAGGACTACGACGGGATCGAGCGCAACGCCTGCCCGAGCGTCGGCGCGTGCGGCGGCATGTACACGGCGAACACGATGTCGTCGTCGTTCGAGGCGCTCGGCATGAGCCTCCTCGGCAGCTCGCAGCTCGCCTCGCCCGATCGCGAGAAGGCCGATTCGTCGGCCGATTCGGCGCGCGTGCTCGCGCGAGCGATTGCGAGCGACCTCAAGCCGCGGGACATCATCACGCGCCGGTCGATCGAGAACGCGATCGCGCTCGTGATGGCGACGGGCGGCTCGACGAACGCCGTGCTGCACTATCTGGCGATCGCGTCCGCGGCGGGCGTCGAATGGACGATCGACGATTTCGAGCGCGTGCGCAAGCGCGTTCCCGTGCTGTGCGACCTGAAACCGTCGGGACGCTATGTCGCCGTCGATTTCAACGCGGCCGGCGGCGTGCCGCAGGTGCTGCGGATGCTGCTCGACGCCGGCCTGCTGCACGGCGATTGCGTGACGATCACCGGTCGCACGATCGGCGAGGAGCTCGCATCGGTCCCGTCGCGCCCGCGCGCCGACCAGGACGTCATCCGCCCGCTCGACCAGCCGATCTACGCACAGGGGCACCTCGCGATCCTGCGGGGCAACCTGGCGCCCGAGGGCTGCGTCGCGAAGATCACCGGGCTCAAGAACCCGGCGATCACGGGGCCGGCGCGCGTGTTCGATTCCGAGCCCCAGTGCATGGACGCGATCCTCGCGCGGAAGATCCGTCCGGGCGACGTCATCGTGATCCGCTACGAGGGTCCGAAGGGCGGACCCGGCATGCAGGAGATGCTCGCGCCGACCTCCGCGCTGATCGGCCAGGGGCTTGGTGAATCGGTGGGCCTCGTCACCGACGGCCGCTTTTCCGGCGGCACGTGGGGCATGGTCGTCGGGCACGTCGCGCCGGAAGCGTATGCGGGGGGAACGATCGCGCTCGTCGAGGAAGGCGATTCGATCACGATCGACGCGCATCGCCTGCTGATCCAGCTCGACGTCGACGCCGCGACGCTCGCGGCGCGCCGCGCCCGCTGGACGGCGCCGCCGCCGCGCTACACCCGCGGATTGCTCGCCAAGTACATGCGCCTCGTGACGACGGCGAGCCGCGGCGCGATCACCGATGCGCCGGGCTGACGGCCGGCCGGTCGGCGCTGCCGCCGGCGGCCGCCGATAGCCCGGCACATCGACGGCGCCGCGCTCCAGGAACACCCGGTGCCGCGCCGCTGTTTGCTACCGTTGGGCACCGCCATCGGAGGATTCCCCATGTCGCCACGATCCCTCGCGTGCGCCGCCGCGTCGGTGCTGGTCGCGCTCGCCGGCGGATGCGCGACGATCGATCGGCCCGGCGATACCAGCGGTCCGGTCGCCGCTGCGCCGACGCTCGCCGTCGGCGCGCGCTGGACCTACCGCGGCCGCGAAGGTTTCCGCTCGCCGGTCGTGTGGGAGGAGACGCACGAGGTGACCGGCATCGGCGCGGACGGCATCTCGGTGCGCGTCACGCTGAAGGGCCCGAGCCTCGACGTCGAGCGCCACGAGCTGCTGGCCGCCCCGGGGCTCGTGCGCACCGGGGCGCTGATGGACATCGAGACGCGCCGTTTCGCGACGCCGCTCGTCCGCTATCGCTTTCCGCTCGCGCCCGGCGAGACGTGGAATCAATGGGTCGACAACTTCAACGAGCGCCTGAACCGCCCGGGGCAGATCAACCGCTACGTGCGCGTCGGCGGATGGGAAAAGGTGTCGACGCCGGCGGGCACGTTCGACGCGATCCGGATGCGCGTGCTGATGCGCCTCGACGACGACGAGTTCTGGCGTTACCCGACGACGTGCAACTACCTGATCTGGTACGCGCCCGCCGTGGGCGCGCCGGTGCGCGAGGAGAAGGAAGCCGAGTACCGCGAGCGGGGCGAGAACATGGACGGCACCGGCACGATCCGCGCGCAGCACACGCTGCTCGAGCTCGTCGCGTATTCGCCGGGGCGCGGTTGACGGGCGGCTGCCCGACCGCGTGATCAGGGCTCGACGCCGGCCTGCGGCGCGACGTCGTCGCGCAGCGCCTGCGTCGGCGTCAGGGCGAGGGCGCGCCAGATCGCCGCGGTCAGGCCGACCTGGTTCAGCGTGTAGAAGTGCAACCCGGGCGCGCCGCGCTCGAGCAGCGACGCGCACAGCCGCGTCACGACGTCCAGCCCGAAGGCGCGAATCGACGCGGTGTCGTCGCCGAAGCCCTCGAGCCGGCGCCGGATCCAGCGCGGGATCTCCGCGCCGCAGTTATCCGAAAAGCGGGCGAGCTTGATGAAGCTCGAGATCGGCATGATCCCCGGCACGATCGGCACGGCGATGCCGCGCGCCGCGCACGCGTCGACGAAGCTCCAGTACGCGTCGGCGTTGAAGAAATACTGCGTGATCGCCGAGTTCGCCCCGGCCTCGATCTTGCGCTGGAAGCTCGCGAGATCGTCCTCCGCCGTGCGCGACTGCGGATGGTATTCCGGGTAGGCGGCGACGTCGACGTGGAACCAGTCGCCCGTCTCGTCGCGGATGAAGCGCACGAGATCGTTCGCATAGCGGAATTCGCCGACGTCGGCGCTGCCCGACGGCAGGTCGCCGCGCAGCGCGACGATGTGCCGGATGCCGTGATCGCGGTATTGCGCGAGCACGTCGCGTATGCCGGCGCGCGTCGAGCCGATGCACGACAGGTGCGGCACGCCTTCCATCCCCTCCGTGCGGATCTCGAGCACCGTCGCGAGGGTCCCCTCGCGGGTCGACCCGCCCGCGCCGAACGTCACCGAGCAGAACGCCGGCTTCAGCGCCGCGAATTCGCGCCGCGCGCCGCGCAGCTTCGTCACCCCCTCCGGCGTCTTCGGCGGAAAGAACTCGAGGCTGTAGAGCGGAGGAGCGCCGGCCGGCTGCGTCACGATGACTTGCGCCCCAGGACGAGCGCGGAGAGCGCCCACGAGATGACGCTGTAGACGATCGCGCCGAACACGCCCGCCCAGAAGCCGTCGACGCGGAAGCCCGAGATGAACGAGCCCGCGAACCAGAACAGCAGCCCGTTGATCACGAAGATGAAGAGGCCCAGCGTGAGCAGCGTCACCGGCAGCGTCAGCAGCACGAGGATCGGCCGGATCAGCGTATTGATCAGGCCGAGCACGAGCGCCGCGACCAGCGCGGTGACGAACGTGTCGACGTGGATCGACGTGAACAGATACGGCAGCGCGAGCAGCGCGAGCGCATTGATGAGCCAGGTGACCAGCAGGTGCATGCGGGTTCTCCGATCGGCTATCGGGCCGCCTGGGGAGCGCCGTCCAGGTAGGGCTTCAGGCCGGCATAGATCGTCGCGTTGACCGGCGCGGGGATGCCCGCCTCCTGCGCGAGCTCGGCGACGCGGCCGCACAGCCACCGTGCCTCCAGGCGGTGACCGGCGACGAGGTCGTTCAGCATCGACGAGCGCATGTCGGTCGGCAGGCCGTCGAGGAAGCGCATCTGCGCGCCGAGGTAATCGTCGGCGAGCGCGACGCCGCGGGCGCGCGCGACCGCCACCGCCTCGCGCATCGCGGCCTCGAACGCCGCCCTTAGCTGCGGGTCGGCGCGCACGCTGCCGACCGGCTGCCGCGCGAGGCACGTCACGCCGGACAATGCGGCCAGAAAGACGAACTTCTCCCACAGCGCACGCCGGATGTCGGGCGCAAGCTGCGCGTCGATCGCCGCCGCCCTGCAGGCGTCGACGAACGCTCGCGCGCGATCGGCCAGCGCCGGGCCGAACGCACCGACGCACAGCCGGGCCATCGTGCCGGTATGCGCGATCACGCCCGGCGAACGGATCGCGGCGGCGATGTACGCGACGCCGCCGAGTACAGGCGCGGCGCCCAGCGTGCGCATCAGGATCTCGTGGCTGTCGACGCCGTTCTGGAACGGGATGACGACGCCGCCCCGCGCGAGGAGCGGCGCGACCTGCGCCGCGGCGCGCTCGACGTCCCACAGCTTGACGCAGAACATGACGACGTCGGCGGGCGCGAGCGAGGCCGGGTCGTCGGTCGCCGCGACCTGCGGCAATGCGATGTCGCCGCCGGCCGATGCCACGCGCAGGCCGTTGGCGCGCATCGCGGCGAGATGCGCGCCACGCGCCACGAAGCCGACGTCGTGGCCGCCTCTCGCGAGCTTCGCGCCGAAGTAGCCGCCGACCCCGCCCGTTCCCATCACGACAATGCGCATCCGGGCACCCTCACGCAGCGAGCGAAACCTTGCGCGGAAGTCATCAGGAAACCATCAGTACCGATAGGCGTCGGGCTTGTACGGCCCGGCGCGATCGACGCCGATGTAGCGCGCCTGCTTGTCCGTGAGCGTGGTCAGCTTCGCGCCGAGCTTCGTGAGCTGCAGCCGCGCGACCTTCTCGTCGAGGTGCTTCGGCAGCACGTACACGCCGACCGGATACTTGCCCGACCCCGCCTTCGCCGCGGTCCACAGCTCGATCTGCGCCATCACCTGGTTCGCGAACGACGAGCTCATCACGTAGGACGGATGCCCGGTCGCGCAGCCCAGGTTCACCAGCCGCCCCTCGGCGAGCAGGATGATGCGCTTGCCGTCCGGGAACACGACATGGTCGACCTGCGGCTTGATGTTCTCCCACCGGTACGCCTTCAGCGACGCGACGTCGATCTCGTTGTCGAAGTGGCCGATGTTGCAGACGATCGCGTTGTGCTTCATCCGCTGCATGTGCGCATGCGTGATGACGTCGATGTTCCCGGTCGCCGTGACGAAGATGTCGGCCTTGTCGCAAGCGTCGTCCACCGTCACCACGCGATAGCCCTCCATCGCCGCCTGCAGCGCGCAGATCGGGTCGATCTCGGCGATCCACACCTGCGCCGACAGCGCGCGCAGCGCCTGCGCCGACCCCTTGCCGACGTCGCCGTAGCCGCAGACGAGCGCGACCTTGCCCGCGACCATCACGTCGGTCGCCCGCTTGATGCCGTCGACGAGCGATTCGCGGCAACCGTAGAGGTTGTCGAACTTGCTCTTCGTGACCGAATCGTTGACGTTGATCGCCGGGAAGCCGAGCCGGCCCTCGCGATGCATCTGGTAGAGCCGCTTGACGCCGGTCGTCGTCTCCTCGGTCACGCCGCGGATCTCCCGCCCGATCCGTGAATAGAGTCCCGGCGACTGCGCGAGGCGCTTGCCGATCGCCGCGAACAGCGCGGCCTCCTCCTCGCTCGCCGGATGCGCGATCGCCGATCGATCCTGCTCGGCCTGCGCACCGAGGTGCACGAGCAGCGTCGCGTCGCCGCCGTCGTCGAGGATCATGTTCGGCGTGCGGCCGCCGCTCCATTCGAAGATCCGGTGCGTGAACTCCCAGTAGCGCTCGAGCGTCTCGCCCTTGTACGCGAAGACGGGAGTGCCGCGCGCGGCGATCGCGGCGGCCGCGTGATCCTGCGTCGAATAGATGTTGCAGGAGGCCCAGCGCACGTCGGCGCCGAGCGCCTGCAGCGTCTCGATCAGGACCGCGGTCTGGATCGTCATGTGCAGGCTGCCGGCGATCCGCGCGCCGCGCAGCGGCTGCTCCGGGGCGAATTCCTCGCGGATCGCCATCAGCCCCGGCATCTCGGTCTCCGCAATGGCGATTTCCTTGCGGCCCCAGTCGGCGAGCGCCAAGTCGGCGACCTCGCAATCGGCGAATCGCCCGGTTTCGTTGACAGCATTCATCGGTCACTCCCGCGTGAGTTCGAGTGACTCGCGGCCGGGAGGCGGGACCGCTCACCCGTCGTCCCGTGCGAATCACGGTTCAACGAGCGCGGTTGCGGAATTCCGGGCGATGCCCAGGGCCCCGAGCCTGGCCCGGCGGTCGCCGGGTTGCAACGCTCCTCGGGGTGATGGCGGGCATTGTACTCGATCGATCGGTGCGGTCGATGCTCGCGCGTCCGCCGGGCTTTGCCGCGCGTTCGCGCTTGTCGCCTCGGGGTCAGCTCGCGGGCGCCGCCGCCTCCGCCGCCAGCAGCGCGTTCGCGAGCGCCGATTCACGCTTGTAGAAGCCCTCGGTGTGGAACGTCTCCTCGAGGGCGAACAGCTCGTAATCGAGGTGATGCCCCACCTCGTGGCAGAGCGTGCGCAGGAAGCTCCTGAACGCGACGACCTGGCGCCTGTGCGCCGTACGCATCCAGACGGTGATGCGCGCGGGCGTGCGACCTTCGAGCGGCTCGTAGAGCCCGTGCAGTTCGCCGTAATCGTCGGACGGGCGCTGCGCGAGCACGTGCACGCGGATCGGCGGGATGCGGTAACCGGCCGTCAGATCGTCGACGATCCGCTGGCAGTGACGCTGCACGCCGGCCCGGTCCTCCGCGACGAGGGCGGCGCGAATCGCGGCGACGTCGGCACCGGGCGCGACGCCGCGAGGAAGCGGGAGCGCCTCGATTTCGTCGCTCCTGCGATACACGCGCTTGCGCGCGGGCGACAGGCGATCGTAGTAGGCGAAGCGCATCGAGCGGCGGGCAGCCCAAACGACGGGGGCCGCGCGATGCGGCCCCCGGTGCGGGAACGTGCGTGTCGCCCTCAGGCCTTCTTGATCTTTTCCAGCATCTTGAAGATGCCCTTCGGCGCGCCGACGAACATGCGCTTGAACGTCTTCGGCAGGCAACGGCGCTCGAGCGTGTTGCGGCGGGTGCGGGTGCGTTCGGCCATGCGTATTCTCCAATCGGTCTTGCGCTCTTGCGGCGGGGCGCGGAACGTGCGTGATTATACCGGGGGTGCGGCGGTCAACCGGCGGCAAAGGCAGGCTCGCGCAACCCCGCGGCCTCGCGCAGCGCCTCCACCTTGTCGGTCGCTTCCCACGTGAATTCCGGCTCGTCGCGGCCGAAATGACCGTATGCCGCCGTCTTCCGATAGATCGGCCGCAGGAGGTCCAGCATCCGGATGATGCCCTTCGGCCGCAGGTCGAAGTGCTGATGGACCAGGTCGACGATGCGCGCGTCCGCGATGCGGCCGGTGCCCTCGGTATAGACGGTCACGTTGATCGGCCTCGCGACGCCGATCGCGTACGAGACCTGCACCTGGCATTGCCTCGCGAGACCCGCCGCGACGATGTTCTTCGCGACGTAGCGCGCGGCGTACGCGGCCGAGCGGTCCACCTTCGACGGGTCCTTGCCCGAGAAGGCGCCCCCGCCGTGCGGCGCCGCGCCGCCGTAGGTGTCGACGATGATCTTGCGCCCGGTGAGGCCCGCATCGCCGTGCGGACCGCCGATCTCGAAGCGGCCGGTAGGGTTGACGAGGAAGCGCGTCCCGACCAGCATTTCCTTCGGGAACACCGGCTTCACGATCTCCTCGACGACCGCTTCGGCGAGCTCCTTCTGCCGCTCGTTCATGCTCGGGTGATGCTGCGTCGACAGCACGACGGTGTCGACGCTCTTCGGCTTGCCGTCGACGTAGCGCACGGTGACCTGCGATTTCGCGTCGGGACGCAGCCACGGGAGCCGCCCGTCGCGCCGCACCTCGCTTTGCCGCTGCACGAGGCGATGCGCGTGATAGATCGGGAACGGCATCAGCGCGGGGGTCTCGTTGCATGCGTAGCCGAACATCAACCCCTGGTCGCCGGCGCCCTGGTTCAGGTAGTCGTCGGAGGCGCGGTCCACGCCCTGCGCGATGTCCGGCGACTGGCGGCCATAGCAGACCATCACCGCGCAGCCGTCGGCATCGAAGCGCAATTCGGGATCGTTGTAGCCGATGCGGCGGATCGTGTCGCGCGCGACGCGGTTGTAATCGACGTTGGCGCTCGTCGTGATCTCGCCGGCCATCACGACCAGGCCCGTCGACACGAGGGTTTCCGCCGCAACCCGCCCCGTCGGATCATGCTCTAGAATCGCGTCGAGCACCGCGTCCGATATCTGATCGGCCACCTTGTCCGGATGCCCTTCCGACACCGACTCCGACGTGAACAGGAATTCGCTCATTGCAGCTCCATTCCGATGACTCCTCCGACCGCGCGAGACAGCGCCTGGGATAAAGGGTCGAAGTTTAACAGACCCCTCGCGTCGGCCGACCGCTGCCCGACGGGCGCCAGGGACTTCGCAGTATGAGTGGACAACATGCGAGCGTCGTGCGGCGCGCGAACGCGGCCGCGATCGCTCGCGCCGCCGACTTGCTGCGCGACGGCGGGCTCGTCGCATTTCCGACGGAAACCGTCTACGGGCTCGGGGCGGACGCCGGCAATCCCTCCGCCGTGCGGCGCATCTTCGAGGCGAAGGGCCGGCCGGCCGATCATCCGGTGATCGTCCATGTCGCGGATCTCGCGATGGCCGAGCGCTGGGCCGCGTCGATGCCCGACGGCGCCCGCACGCTCGCCGCCGCATTCTGGCCCGGCCCGCTGACGCTGATCGTGCCGCGGGCCTCGCACGTGTCCGACGTGGTGACCGGCGGGCAGGCGAGCGTCGGCCTGCGCGCGCCTTCGCACCCGGTC
>DASURV010000198.1:0-3617 GCA_036375455.1 Casimicrobiaceae bacterium
CACCAACGAGCGCACGCACGACATCATCCGTGCGAACCTCGACCGCTCGCCGATGTACTCCGGCGTCATCGAAGGGGTCGGGCCGCGCTACTGCCCGTCGATCGAGGACAAGATCCACCGCTTCGCCGACAAGACCAGCCACAATATCTTCCTCGAGCCGGAAGGGCTGACGACCAACGAGATCTACCCGAACGGCATCTCGACGTCGCTGCCGTTCGACGTGCAACTCGCCCTCGTTCGCTCGATCCCCGGCTGCGAGCGCGCGCATATCCTGCGGCCGGGCTATTCGATCGAGTACGACTACTTCGATCCGCAGGCGCTGCGCTCGACGCTCGAAACGAAGGCGATTGCCGGCCTGTTCTTCGCCGGCCAGATCAACGGCACCACCGGCTACGAGGAGGCTGCCGCGCAGGGGATCCTTGCGGGCATCAACGCGGCGCGCTACGCCGCCGGTGCCGAGGGCTGGTGTCCGCGGCGCGACGAGGCGTATGTGGGCGTGCTGGTCGACGATCTGATTACGCGTGGCGTTTCGGAGCCTTATCGCATGTTCACGTCGCGCGCCGAGTACCGGCTGCAGCTTCGCGAGGACAACGCGGACATGCGCCTCACCGAGCACGGGCGGCGGCTGGGCGTCGTCGACGACGCGCGCTGGGACGCGTTCTGCCGCAAGCGCGACGCCGTCGCGCGCGAGATCGAGCGGCTCAAGTCCACCTACGTCAGTCCGCAAGTCGTCGCGCGTCACGACGCCGAGCGCGTGCTGGGGCAGCCGCTCGAGCGGGAGCGCACGCTCGCCGAGCTCTTGCGCCGACCCGGCGTGACGTATCGCGCGCTGCATTCGCTCGACGGAGCGGGCGCGCCCACGGCCGACGACGTCGTGGCCGAGCAGGTCGAGATCGCGACCAAGTACGAGGGCTACATCGACCGCCAGCAAGCCGAGATCGCGCGTCAGCTCGAGCAGGAGTCGACGCGCCTGCCAGGCGATCTCGATTACCGCGGCGTGCGCGGGCTTTCGATCGAAGTGCAGCAGAAGCTCGATGCTCATCGTCCCGAGACGCTCGGCCAGGCCGCGCGAATCTCGGGCGTCACGCCGGCGGCGATCTCGCTGCTGCTCGTGCATCTGAAGCGCGGCTTCTCGCACGACAGCCTGCGCGTCGACGCGCAGTCACGCAGCGCATGATCCGCGGCGAGCGCGCGGAGCGGCGCGAAGGCGGATCCGGAGCGTCGGCGCGCACGGCGCAGCGACTGCCGGCGGACGCGCGCGAGCGGCTCGACGCGTATCTCGACCTGCTCGCGAAATGGAATCGCGTCTACAACCTGACGGCGATTCGTGAGCGGCGACACATGGAATCGCAGCACGTGAACGATGCGCTCGCGGTGCTGCCGTTTCTTCCCGACGCGCCGTGCTCGCGCCTGCTCGACGTGGGCTCGGGCGGCGGAATTCCGGGCATTCCGCTCGCGATCGCGCGGCCCGATTGGCGCGTCGTGCTGCTCGACGCGAACACGAAGAAGGCGACATTCCTCACGCAGGCGGCAATCGAGCTCGGCCTGGCGAACGTGCGCGTCGTCGCGTCGCGCGTCGAGCAGTTCGCGCCCGGCGCGCCGTTCGATGTCGTGATATCGCGCGCATTCTCCGACCTCCCGACCTTCGCCCTGGCCGCGTCGCGGCTCGCCGCCGCCGACGGCATCATCGTCGCCATGAAGGGTGCGCTCCCCGCGGATGAAATCGCCGCGCTGCCGAACGGCGTCGTCGTGACGGCGACGCCGGCGCTCGTCGTCCCCGGGCTCGACGCGCGGCGGCATCTGGTGATCATGCGTGCCGCGCGGAGCGGAGGGCCGGCGCGATGACCCGGATCATCGCGGTCGCGAACCAGAAGGGGGGTGTCGGCAAGACGACGACGACGGTGAACCTCGCCGCGAGCCTCGTCGCGATGAAGCGCCGCGTCCTCGTCGTCGATCTCGATCCGCAGGGGAACGCGACCACGGGGGCGGGGATCGACAAGCGCGCCTGCAAGCGCACCGTCTACCACGTGCTGCTCGGTGAAACGGAGATCCGCGACGTGCGGCTCCATTCGGAAACGAGCGGTTTCGATCTCGTGCCGGCCAACCGGGAGCTCGCGGGCGCCGAGGTCGAGCTCGTGGATCTTCCCGAGCGCGAGACGCGCCTCAAGGACGCGCTCGCCGAGGCGCTGCGCCAGATGCGCGACGCGATCGGCACGATCGCGGGCGAATACGACTTCATCTTCCTCGATTGTCCGCCGTCGCTGTCGCTGCTCACGCTGAACGGCCTGTGCGCGGCCGACTCGGTGCTGATTCCGATGCAGTGCGAGTATTACGCGCTCGAGGGTCTGTCGGATCTCGTGCAGACGGTGAAGAAGGTGCGCGCGCATCTGAATCCGGCGCTCGAGATCGAAGGGCTGCTGCGCACGATGTACGACCCGCGCAACACGCTCGCCTTGAACGTCGCGGCCGAGCTCGAGCGGCACTTCGGCGAGCGCCTGTACCGCACCGAGATTCCGCGCAATGTCAGGCTCGCCGAGGCGCCATCCCACGGCGTTCCGGTGCTCAAGCTCGAGGCGAAATCCAAGGGTGCGCTCGCCTATCTCGCGCTCGCGGGCGAGGTGGTGCGCCGGATGGAGGCGCGGGAGCGTGCGCTCGCTCCCGCGGAAACGTCCGTGCAGCGCGACATGCCCGAGCAGGCGCCGTGACGACTTCGGGGACCGCCGCGTCCCGCCTCGACAGGAGCAAGCGATGATTCGACCGAAGGGACTTGGCCGCGGCCTGGACGCGTTGCTCGCCGGAACGAACGACGACGCGCCGCAGGGCGAATCGCTGCAGACGCTGTCGGTCGATCGCATCCGCCCGGGCAGGTACCAGCCGCGCACGAAGATGGATGCCGCGTCGCTCGCCGAGCTCGCGCTGTCGATCAAGGAGCAGGGGGTGATGCAGCCGATTCTCGTGCGGCCGGTCGACGGCGGGCGATTCGAGATCGTCGCCGGGGAGCGGCGCTGGCGCGCCGCGCACCAGGCGGGGCTGCGCGAGATTCCCGCGCTCGTGAAGAACGTACCCGACCAGGCCGCGCTGGCGGTCGCCCTGATCGAGAACATCCAGCGCGAGGACTTGAATCCGCTGGAAGAGGCGCGCGGCCTGCAGCGGCTGATCGACGAGTTCGGCCTGACGCACGACGCGGCGGCGAAGGCGGTCGGGCGATCGCGCAGCGCGGTGTCCAACCTGCTGCGCCTGAACGCGCTCGCGCCGCCCGTGCAGGAGTATCTGCTCGGTGGCGACCTCGAAATGGGACACGCGCGCGCGCTGCTTGCGCTGCCGGTGACGCAGCAGTCGGGCGCCGCCGCGCGCGTGGTCGACGGCGCGCTGTCGGTGCGCGAGACCGAGCGCCTCGTGAACGCGCTGCTCAACCCGGTGAAGCGGGCGGCGCGGCGCAAGTCGAGGCCGGCCTACGACGCGGACACCGCCCGGCTCGAGAACGACATGGCCGAAAAGCTCGGCGCCGTCGTGCACATCGAGCCCGGTCGCCAGGGCGCCGGGCGCATCGTCATCCGCTACTCGACATTGGAACAGCTCGACGGGATCGTCGCGCGGCTCGGCCTCGCGCAATGACG
>DASURV010000199.1:0-19299 GCA_036375455.1 Casimicrobiaceae bacterium
CGCGATGCGTCACGCGCTGCCCGTTTCCGCGATCTGCAGCGCTTCGGTGATGTCGACGGCGACCACGCGCGAGACGCCCGCTTCGGGCATCGTGATCCCCACGAGCTGGTTCGCCATCTCCATCGTGATCTTGTTGTGCGAGATGAACAGGAACTGCGATTCGCCGGACATCTGCTGCACCATCTGGCAGAAGCGGTGCGTGTTCGACTCGTCGAGCGGCGCGTCCACCTCGTCGAGCAGGCAGAACGGCGCCGGGTTGAGCTGGAACAGCGCGAACACGAGCGAGATCGCCGTGAGTGCCTTCTCGCCGCCGGAGAGCTGGTGGATCGTCGTGTTGCGCTTGCCCGGCGGATGCGCAGTCACCTGCACGCCGGAATCGAGGATCTCCTCGCCGGTCAGCAGGAGCTTCGCCTGGCCGCCGCCGAACAGCGTCGGGAAGAGCTTCGCGAAGTTGGCATTGACGATGTCGAACGTCTGCTGCAGGAGCTCCCGCGACTCGCGGTCGATCTGGCGGATCGCCGTCTCGAGCGTCGTCATCGCCTCGGTCAGGTCGGCCGACTGCCGATCGAGGTACGTCTTGCGCTCGCTCGCCTGCGCGAGCTCGTCGAGGGCGGCCAGGTTGACGGCGCCGAGCTCGGCGATTGCCGCGGCGAGACGCTCGATCTCGGCGGGCAGCGTGCGCGCGCTGCCCCAGGCCTTCAGCGCCTCCGGCAGCGCGGCGACGTCGGCCTTCGCCTCGACGAGTTGCTGGGCGAACTGCTGGTCGGCGAGCGCCGCCGCCTGCTCCTTGAGCTGCATCTCCTGGATCTTCGCGCGCGCCGGATCGAGCTTCTGCTCCGCCGCGAGCCGCGTCTCGTCGCCGGTGCGCAGCTCCGCCGTCAGCGATTCCTGCAGATTGCGCGCGGTCGCGAGCGCCTGCTCGGCCTCGCCCCGCGCGGCGAGCTGGCGCTGCAGCGCTTCCTCGACCGGCGTCCAGTCGATCGACCGGCGCTCGCTCGTCGCCTGCGCGAGCAACGACTGCTGCTGCGCCACCTGCGCGAGCAGCGCTTCGCGCCGGCGGGCGATCTCGGCGATCCGGTCGCGGCAGCTTCGCTCGGCGAAGCTCGCCTCCTGCGCCGCGCGCTCGGCGCCGCGCAGCCGCTCGCGCCCACCCGCGAGCGCGAGCTCGGCATCGTCGCGCGCACGGCGCGCGGTCTCGCGCTTCGCCATCTCGTCGTGTAGCCGCGATTGCCGGTCGGCGATCTCGGCCGCGATCGAGCGGTGCTCCTCGGTGCCCTGCGCGTGCTGGCTCGCGAGATCGTCGCTTTCCTGCGCGATCTGCGCCCGCCGCTGCGCCGCGGCTTCGGCCGCCTGGCGCAACTGGACCAGCTCGAGCTCGAGGTCGTGGCAGCGGCGCTGCTGCGAGGCGAGCGCGAGACTTTCCTGATGCCACGCCGTCTGCCGCTCCTTCAGGTCGCGCTCGACCGTGTCCAGCGCGGCTCGCGCTCCATCGGCGGCGCTGCGCGCGCTTTCGATCAGCGTGGCGAGCTCGGTCAGCTCGCGCTGGCGCGCCAGCACGCCGTGCAGCTCGCTGTCGGGCGCGAAGAACGACACCCCCTGCGCGCTGACGCTGTGGCCCTCGGGCGTGACGAACGTCTCGCCCGGCGCGAGCGCGTCGCGCGCCGCCAGCGCCGCTCCGAGGTCGGGCCGGCAGCGCACGCCGTGCAGGCCCTCGGCCAGCACGGCCGCGACGGTCGCGTCGCGCACGCGCGCCCTGGCGAGCAGCGCGTCGTCCGGCGGCGCGGCGGCGGCGCGCGCGTGACCGTCGGCATAGACGGCGAAGCGTCCCGGCGGCCTCGCGTCGTCGACCCACGCGAGCGCGTCGTCGAGGCGCGCGATCTCGAGCGCGTTCAGCCGCTCCCGCAGCACCGCCTCGAGCGCATCTTCCCAGCCGTCCTCGATGTCGACGACCTGCCACAAGCGCCGTGCCTGCGTGAGCCCGCGCGCTTCGAGCCAGCCGTCGATATCCTCGCCGTGCCCGATCTTCGCCTGCAGCGCCGCCAGCGCGTCGGCCCGCGCCGCGAGATCGGCGAGCCGCTTGCTGTCGCGCTGCCAGTCCTCGGCGGCGCCGCGCTGGCGCTCTTGCAGCGATTGCACGCTCGCCTGCAGCTCCTCCTGGAGCTTCTGCTTGCCGGCGAGCTCGGCGCTCTCCTGCGCGAGCTGCTCCTGCACGGCGACCGCGGGATCGGTGGCCGGCAGTTGCAGCGACTCGAGCTCGGCCCCCAGGCGTGTCCGCCGTTCGGCGATGCGCGCGAGCGCCTGGGCCGCGCTGTCGCGCCGCGCCTCGCCGACTCGGATCTCCTGCTCGGTCAGCGCGATCCGCTGTTGCAGCTCCGTGAGCACGCGCGTCGCCTCGGCGAGCGCCGCTTCCTGCGCCGGCAGGCCGGAGTGCGCCTGCGCCTCTTCCGCAGCGGTGCGCTCGCGCGCGGCGAGCGCCTCCTCGAGCGCCTGCTCCGCGGCAGCCTGCTCGGTGTCGAGCGCCGCCTGCTGACCGCCGAGCGCCCCGATCGCCTCGGTCAGTTGCGCCACCTGCTCGCTCAGCCGGGTTTCGCTCTCCCTCGCGAACGCGAGCTGCTGCTCGAGGCGCGTCACTTCCGCGTTGGCGGCGTAGAACGCGCCCTGCCGGTCGTGCAGCGCGTCGCCCGCGGCGAAATGCTGGTCGCGCAACGCGACGAGCCGCGCCTCCGCCTGGCGCACGTCGGCCTGCAGCGCCTCGAGCCCGACGGTCAGCGCCGCGATTTCCGCCGTGCAGCGCTCGCGCGCGCGCACCGCCTCCTGGGACTTCGCGTGCCACAGCAGATGCTGCGCCTGGCGGTGCCGTTGCTCGAGCTCGTGGTACTGGCCCGCGACTTTCGCCTGCTCCTCGAGCTTCGCGAGCTGGTTGCCGAGCTCCAGCCGGATGTCCTCGACGCGGGCGAGGTTCTCGCGCGTGTCGGCGAGGCGTCCCTCGGTTTCGCGCCGCCGCTCCTTGTATTTGGAGACGCCGGCGGCCTCCTCCAGGAACACGCGCAGCTCCTCCGGCTTCGCCTCGATCACGCGCGTGATCATCCCCTGCTCGATGATCGCGTAGGCGCGCGGGCCCAGGCCGGTGCCGAGGAACAGGTCGTGGATGTCGCGGCGGCGCACCGGGATGTTGTTGATGTAGTACGTCGAGTCGCCGTCGCGCGTCAGCATCCGCTTGATCGAAAGCTCCGCGTACTGGCCCCACTGGCCGCCGATGCGCCCCTGGCTGTTGTCGAAGAACAGCTCGACCGACGCGCGCCCGACCGGCTTGCGATCGCCGGCGCCGTTGAAGATCACGTCCTGCATCGATTCGCCGCGCAGCGCCGACGCCTTCGACTCGCCGAGCACCCAGCGCACGGCGTCGATGACGTTCGACTTGCCGCAGCCGTTGGGACCTACGATGCCGACGAGTTGTCCGGGCGTTGCGATCGGCGTGGGATCGACGAACGACTTGAAGCCGGAGAGCTTGATTTGCGCGAGTCGCAACGGAGATTCGGGGAAAAAGCGGACTGCGTGGGTGCCTGCTACCGCGGCGCGGATCGCGGGGCGCGAAAAAGACGCGGAATTATAGCGGAACCGAACGCCTGTCGCGGTGCGCGAGCCGCCGCGCCGGCAGCGGCCCGATCGCGGCGACGAAATCAGGCCCGCGGCGCGTCGCGATCGGCCGCCGGAGCGGTCGTTGCGTCCACCCCGAGCGCCTGCAGCGCCTGCAGCACGGCCACGCGCGCCTGGCCGTAGACGACCGCCTTCCACGCATCGCTGTCGTCGTGGAACGCATCGCGCATCCGGCGCTTGATCGCGCTTCGCGCCGGATCTCCGACCCCGGGATGGTTCGTGAGCCACTGCTCGGCGCGCAGCGCCTGGAATACTTCGTCGAACGAACGCGTGCCGTATTCGAGGGCGATGCCCGTGAATTCGGCGTCGGGGCAGGCGTCGAGCGCGGCCTGGAACGAGACGCCGGTCAGCGCGGCGGACGTCGACGTGCCGTCGTAGAACGTCGTGACGTCGCCGCCGTACCAGGCCTTCGCGCGCGCGATCATCGCCGCATCGTCGGGCCCCGAGTAGATCTTCTCGCCATGTCCCCACGGGCCGAGGCCGGTGTGGAAATCGATCCAGCCGAGTCGCAGTTTCCCCGCGCCGTACCGGGCCAGCGTGTCGCGCAGCACCCCATTGCTCCATGCGGGCGCGCGCCCGGCATAGAACAGCCCGTCCGCGAACTCGCTCTGGCCGCCGCTCACCACCGCCTGCAGACGTGTCGCGCCGTGCGTCGCGATATAGGCCGCAACGGCGGCCTGGTTCTCGGCGGTGGGCGGCCAGGTATCGGGAACGATCATCGGATGCACGTCCGCGTACCCGGCATCCGGCGGCGGACGGGAAAAATCGCGGAAGTTGCGGTTGAGGTCGATGTTGTCCTCGTTCGTGCGGCGCCAGTGGGAGAAGCCGTACGGATTCACCGCGTGGTACAGCAGGACCGCGACGCCCCCGCGCTCGACCGCCGCCGCGAAGGCGGCGTCCCGCAGCAGCGCGACCTGGCAGCCCGAGCCGCAGAAGCCTTCGACGCCGTGCATCCCCGAGGTGAGCACGAGGAGCGATGGCGCACTCGGATCGCCGAGCAGCGCGACGTCGACGGAGAGCTCCTCGCCCTGCGCGCCGCGCGCCGCCGGATGCACGAAACGCTCGACGGTCAGCCTGCGCGCGGTCGCGGCATCGTGGAACTTGCCGCGGGCCTGCGCATAATCGGCGGCGAAACACGACGGGATATCGATCATCGGGCTCGCCGCTAATTGACCCAATAGAGATGGCGCAGCACCATCCATTCGCCTGCGATCGCCTCGGGGGTCTTGCCGGCATTGCGGGCAATCGATGCCGACGCGATCCCGGCGAGCCCTGACATCGGCGTCGCCGCCGTGGGCCTGACGCAGCGCTTCTTCAGCTCCGCGCCGTCGAACGGCCGCTGCAGCGGATTCATGAACAGCTCGCGCACGTTCAACCCTTGGCCCTCGCCACAGAGATCCCACGTCAGAGTCCGCACGCCGCCGGGTCCGCGCGTGGGCACGCTTCCGCCCAGCAGCGCCCTGCCCTGCAGCACCCTTTCCAGCTCCGGCAGCATCGTCCCCCAGGTTTCGAACGTCTGCGCGTCCATCACGAGCGGAAACGACGTGTGCTTCTGCCGCGGGCTCGCGATCCATTCGCGATCGTCGTCGGTCTCCCGCAGCAGCGACGCTCGCAGCTTGCTCGAGTAGCGAACGCCGTCGAGCAGGCGCTTGTACGCGACGTTCCTGATTCGACCGGCGTCGACGAGCACCGGGCCGTCCTTCACGACGTCGTAGGCCAGCAGCAGGTTGAGCGCCGCCTCGGCGAAATGGCAATAGGCGATCGCCCAGTAGACGTCGGATTGGTCGACGTGAATGACCGGGCTCACGTAGGAGCTGCGCAGGCGCACGGGGTCCGTCGTCGCGACCAGCGGCGGCACGTCGCTCCCCCGCCGCGGCACCCAGAAGAAGAATTGCTCGGTGACCGACACGTCGCCGTCGCCGTCGAAGTCGATCTGCCAGTTGCCCGGCTCGATGACGAACAGCGGCTTCGCAGCGTCGACGCCCTCGAGGCTCGCGCGTGCCGCGGCGATCGTGGCGAGGTAGCGCTCGAGCCTTTGGCGCATGCGCTGCAACACCGCCTTGTCCGAGACGTTCGCCCAGTGCGGATCACGCCGCCGCCATGTCGCCACGTCCTCGGCCATACCAATCCCGGTGCAGATCGCATGCGCGACGCGCTCGCGATCGTTGCCGGGGCGGCGGGCATGCGCGCTCTCCGCGAAGCGCCGGACGCCGCGCATCACGCGCCCGCCGGCATGGCGCGTTCCGCCAGCGCAGCCAGGTATCCGGCGCCGAGCGGAATGACGCTGTCGTTGAAATCGTAGTGGCTGCTGTGCAGGAAGCACCCCTGGTCGGCGCCGCCCTGTCCCAGCCGCGCGAACGCGCCCGGCCTCGCCTGCAGCATGAACGAGAAATCCTCGGCCCCCATCGACGGGTCGAGATTGCGCACGACGTTCTCGCGCCCGATCAGCGCCTCGGCCACGTCCGCCGCGAACCGCGCGTCGGCGTCGTGGTTGATCGTCGGCGGATAGACGCGCTCGTAGGACAGCTCGGCGCCTGCCCCGAAGGCCGCGGCGACCGAGCCGACCAGTTCCCGCAGCCGCCGCTCGATCATGTCCTGCGTCTTCGGCCGGAAGGTCCGCACGGTGCCCACCAGCTTCGCATGCGCCGGGATGACGCTCATCGCGCCGGGATTGCCGGCATGCATCGCGCACAGGCTGATCACCG
Source organism: Casimicrobiaceae bacterium (assembly GCA_036375455.1). Taxonomy (GTDB): domain Bacteria; phylum Pseudomonadota; class Gammaproteobacteria; order Burkholderiales; family Casimicrobiaceae; genus VBCG01. Next base: position 6,363 of record DASURV010000199.1, read on the forward strand.
CCGTGTCGAGCGGGCTCACGTTGCGGCTCACGATCGACTGCACCGCCGTGATCACGTGGCCCGCGACGAGCACGGGATCGACCGCGATGTGCGGATGCGCCCCGTGACCGCCGCGACCGTCGATCGTGATCTCGATGCGGTCGGCCGCGGCCATCGCGGGGCCGGGCGTGACGCCGATGCGTCCCGGTGGCAGCGCCGGCCAGTTGTGCAGCGCGAACACGCGCTCGGCGGGAAAGCGCTCGAACAGGCCGTCGTCGATCATCGCCTTCGCGCCGGCGTGGCCTTCCTCGCCCGGCTGGAAGATCAGGTAGGCGACGCCGTCGAAATTGCGCGTCTCGTGCAGGTAGCGCGCCGCGGCGAGCAGCATCGTCGTGTGGCCGTCGTGGCCGCAGCCATGCATGCGCCCGTCGTAGCGCGAGCGGTAGGGAACGTCGTTCTCCTCCTGCATCGGCAGCGCGTCCATGTCCGCCCGCAGGCCTACGCGCCGACCGCTCCTGTCGCTGCGCCCCGCGACGACGGCGACAATGCCGGTGCGGCCGACGCCGGCGTGGTGCTCGATGCCGAACGCCGCGAGCTGATCGCACACGAGACGCGCGGTGCGATGCTCCTCGAAGCCGAGCTCGGGATGCGCGTGCAGGTCGCGCCGGATCTTCGTGAAATCCTCCGCCCAGCGGCGGATGTGCTCGACCGGATCGGACTTCGTCATGGCTCGCCGGCGATCATGCCGAATGGCCCCTGCAGCGTCAAATTTGGTTCTTCGCCGATCTCCGGGATCAGCCTGGGCCGCGGGCCCTGCGTGTCCGCCGCTCCGCGTCGAAACCGCCGTGCTACGGGTCCCGGTGCCTCCTTCGCGCGGCGAGCTCGCTTCGTTCACGCGCGCGCCCATGGGTCGCAGAGCCGCGCTCGTCAGCACCACCCGTGACGCATGGCTCGCCGAGTCGCGCCCGACACGCAGGACCCGCATCCCTTGCCACCGGCGGTGCCGCTGCGCGGCCGTCACGGCGCCGCGCCGCGAGGCGTGCGCTCGTTGGACGATTCGGCACCGCCGTCTCCGAAGCAGCGGGCGACACGGGGCGAGCGCGAGTCGGCCGCGATTGCCGTCACGGGTGGCGGCGACGAGCAAGGCCAAATGCGGGGGACGGAGACAATAGCCACGGCAAGCCATGCGCCGGCGAAGGAGCCGCGTCCATCCTCCCATCGGTCGGATGGACCCCATAGGCCATCACCGTTGCGGACGCCGAGCGCGCGCCCTGTGTCGCCCGCTGCCAAACGACATGTACGCGTCCCGCGAATCGGCGAGAATGTCAAATTTACGCCTTACTCATCCTCGCCGGCGCGATGGCAGGCGACGCGCACGCCGCCGATCGCCATCGGGGCCGGCGCCTCGACCGCGCAGCGCTCGATCGCGCGCGGGCAGCGCGAGCGGAAGGCACAGCCCGACTGCACCGCGAGCGGCGACGGCGCCTCGCCGGCCGGCGCCGCACGCACGTCGCGCCGACCGCGGCGCAGGCTCGGCGTGCTGGCGAGCAGCGCCTGCGTATAGGGGTGGCGCGGCCGCGCGAAGATCTCGGCCTTCGGACCCTGCTCGACGGCCCGGCCCGCGTACATCACCATCACCGTGTCCGCGATGTGGCGCACGACCTGCAGGTTGTGCGCGATGAAGAGGTACGCGATGCGCAGCTCCTGCTGCAGGTCGAGCAGCAGGTTCAGCACCTGCGCCTGGATCGACACGTCGAGCGCGGAGATCGGCTCGTCGGCGACGACGAGGCGCGGGCGCAGCATCAGCGCCCGCGCCACGGCGATGCGCTGACGCTGGCCGCCGGAGAACATGTGCGGATAGCGCGCGTAGTGCTCCGGCCGCAGCCCCACCTTCGCCATCATCGCGAGCGCCGCCGCGCGGCGCTCCTTTGGCGCGCCCCGGCGATGGATGACGAGCGGCTCCTCGAGCAGCGCCCCGACGTTGCGGCGCGGATTGAGCGACGCGTACGGATTCTGGAACACCATCTGGACCTGGGGTCGCAGCCTGCCGCGCTGCGCGGCATCGGATTGCGCGACGTCGATGCCATCGAGGAGCAGCACGCCGGACGTCGGCGTCTCGACCATCGTCACCTGGCGGGCGAGCGTCGACTTGCCGCAGCCCGATTCGCCGACGACGGCCAGCGTCCTTCCCTCGTCCAGTGTGAACGAGACGCCGTCGAGCGCGCGCACCGTCGCGTGCCCGCGCAGGTAGCCGCGCGAGATCCGATAGTGGCGCACGAGGTCGCGCGCTTCGAGCAGCATCCCCGCCGGCGCGCCATCCTTCGCATCCGGGGACGGACCTTCGACGCCTGCATGTTGGCCACTCATCGGCGGCGGCGGTTGGCTCATCGGGCGGTGATCGGTGTATCGGTCACGACGTCGCGCCAGCCACGGGTCGGCTGACCTCGGGCGTCGAGCGGAAAATGGCAGCGCGCGCTTCCCGCATCGACGCGCTCCAGCGTCGGCCGCTCGGCGGCGCAGCGCTCGACCGCGTAGGGACAGCGCGGCGCGAGCAGACATCCACGCGGGCGGTCGTAGGCGCCAGGCACGACCCCCGGAATCGTCCGCAGCCGCGCGCGATCGAGATTGTGCTCGGGCAGCGCTTCGAGCAGCGCCTGCGTGTAAGGGTGCAGCGGCGCTTCGAATATCGCCGGCACCGTTCCGCCTTCCATCACCTGCCCCGCATACATGACGACGACCCGATCGGCGGTCTCGGCCACGACCGCCAGATCGTGCGTGATCAGGAGCAGCGCCATCGCGTGCTCGCGGCGCAGCCGCATCAAAAGCGCGAGCACCTGCGCCTGCACGGTGACGTCGAGCGCGGTGGTCGGCTCGTCCGCGATCAGCAGCCGCGGCCGTCCGGCGATCGCGATCGCGATCATCACGCGCTGCGCCATCCCGCCGGAGAGCTGATGCGGGAACGCGCGCAGCCGCGTCGCGGGATCCGGGATCTCGACTTCCCGCAGCAACTCGAGCGCGCGCGCCCGGCGCGCGCCGGAGCTCGCCCGCTCCTCGGCGCTGCCGTGCAGCGCGAGCGCCTCGTCGAGCTGGAAGCCGACCGTGTAGCACGGGTCGAGGCTCGCGAGGGGATCCTGGAAGATCATCGCGATGTCGCGTCCGGCGAGCGCGCGCCGCTCACCGGCCTTCAGCTTCGCAAGATCCCGGCCCGCGAACGCAAGGCGGCGCGCCTGCACGCGTCCCGGAAAATCGATCAGCCCCATCAGCGCGAGCGCCGTCACGCTCTTGCCGGAACCCGACTCGCCGACGAGACCGACGATCTCGCCCGCCCCGATCGACAGGTCGACCCCTTCGACCGCCGGCAGCGGCCAGGCGGGCGTGCCGAAGTCGATGCACAGGCCCTCGATCTCGACGAGCGCGTTCATGCCCTGGTTCCTCGCGCGCCCGACGACTTCCGATTCATGCGTTGGACCTCCGCAGCTTCGGATCGAGGGCGTCGCGCAGGCCGTCGCCCATCAGGTTGAACGCGAGCACGGTGACGAGGATCGCGAGCCCGGGAAACGTCACGACCCATGGAGCGCGCTGGATGAACTCGAGCGCGGAGGCGAGCATCGAGCCCCATTCGGGTGTCGGCGGCTGTGCGCCGAGGCCCAGGAACCCGAGCGCCGCGGCGTCGAGGATCGCATTCGAGAAGCCCAGCGTCGCCTGCACGATCAGCGGCGCCGCGCAGTTCGGCAGGATCGTGCTGAACATCAGCCGCAGCGTGCCCGCGCCGGCGATCCGCGACGACGTCACGTACTCGCGCCCCGCCTCGCCGATCACCGCCGCCCGGGCGAGTCGCACGTAATGCGGCAGCAGCACGATCGCGATCGCGTACATCGCGTTGATGAGGCCGGGCCCGAGGATCGCCACCACCGCGATCGCGAGCAGCAGGCTCGGCAGCGCGAGCATGACGTCCATCAGCCGCATGATTGCCGTCTCGAGGAGGCCGCGGAAATAGCCGGCGATGAGGCCGAGGATCGCGCCGAGCGTGAGCGAGATCGCGACCGAGATCGTCCCGATCAAAAGCGACAGCCGCGTGCCGTGGATGAGCCGCGAGAGGATGTCGCGGCCCACCGGGTCGGTGCCGAGAACGAAGCGCAGGCTCCCGCCGTCATGCCACAGCGGCGGGGCCAGCGTGTAGTCGCGATACTGCTCGTTGGGCGGATGCGGCGCGATGACGTCGGCGCCAATCGCAAGGGCGAGCAGCACGCCGACGAGCGCGAGGCCGATCACGGCGCCGCGATTCTGCACGTAGGCTCGCCAGAACTCGGCGAAGCGCGACGGCGGCGCCTCCCGGGCCACCGGCACGGCGGCGACGTCAGGCATGCCGTATCCGCGGGTTGACGACGCCGTACAGCATGTCGACGATCAGGTTGACGGTGATCACGATCGTCGCGATCAGCAGGATGCCCCCCTGCACCACCGGGTAGTCGCGCGACTGCACGCCGTGGATCAGCCAGTTGCCCACGCCCGGCCAGGAAAAGATCGTCTCGGTGAGGATCGCCCCGGACAGCAGCAGGCCGACCTGCAGCCCGACGACGGTCAGCACCGGGATCAGCGCGTTGCGCAGCGCGTGCACGACGATGACGCGCCAGCGCGCGAGGCCCTTGGCGCGCGCCGCGCGCACGTAGTCCTCGCGCAGCACCTCGAGCATCGCCGAGCGGGTCATCCGCGCGATCACGGCGAGCGGAATCGTGCCGAGCGCGATCATCGGCAGCACCAGGTGCGACAGCGCCGAGCGGAAGGCCGCCGCGTCGCCGGCACGCAGCGTATCGATCAGCATGAAGCCGGTGACGGCCGGAACGTCGAACTGCACCGCGATGCGTCCCGACACGGGCGTCCAGCCGAGCTGGACGGAAAAGAACAGGATCAGCAGCAGCGCCCACCAGAAGATCGGCATCGAATAGCCGGTGAGCGACACGCCCATCACGGCGTAATCGGCGACCGTGTTGCGCCTGACCGCGGCCAGCACGCCCGCTGGCAGGCCGACGACGAGCGCGAACAGCAGCGCGAAGGACGCGAGCTCGACGGTGGCGGGAAAGAGCGTCGCGAATTCGTGCGCGACGCTTTCGTGCGTCGTCAGCGAGGTTCCGAGGTCGCCCCGCAGCACCTGCCCGATGTAGGCTGCGTACTGCACCGGCAGCGGCCGGTCGAGCCCGAATTCATGCAGCAGGCGCTCGCGGCGCGCCGGATCCATGCCGCGCTCGCCGGAAATGTTCTCGACCGGGTCACCGGGGATCAGGTGAATCAGCGCGAACGCGAGCAGCGTTACGCCGACGAACGTCGGGACGATCAGCGCCAGGCGCCGCAGCACGAAGCCGAGCATGGAGCCCGCCTATCCGACCGGGCGTCGCCGCCGAGCTGCGGCGGGGCGTCGCAGAGAATCGACCGCAACCTCGCCCGTCCGTGCGGCACCACGCCCCGCGCACCCTCTCCCCGCGCGGGGGAGAGCGGTGCGTGAGGGCCGTGTCACGGGCGCGCGTCGACCACTTCGGCGTTGTTGAAGTAGTGATGCGCGGTCGCGTCCATCTTGTAGCCGCGCACTTCCTTGCGCAGCGCATCGAAGCGCACCGAATGCGCGACGGTGATCCACGGCGCCTCTTCCTTGGCGATCACCTGCGCCTGCTCGTAAAGCTTCGCCCGGTCCGTCTGCTTCGGCGTCTGCGCGGCCTTGATGATCAGGTCCTCGAACGCCTTGTTGCACCACCGCGCGACGTTGCCGCCGCCCTTGACCGCCTCGCATCCGAGCAGCGGCACGAAGAAGTTGTCGGGGTCGCCGTTGTCGCCCGACCAGCCGAACATCATCGCCGCCTGCTCGCCGGTCTTGCTGCGCTTGCGGTACTCGGCCCATTCGTAGGTGACGAGCTTCGCCTTCACGCCCACCTTCTCCCAGTCGGCCTGAATCAGCTCCGCCATCCGCTTGCCGTCCGGGTTGTACGGTCGCGTCACCGGCAGGTACCACAGGTCGACCTCGAAGCCGCTGGCATAGCCCGCCTGCGCGAGAAGCTGCTTCGCCTTCGCGGGGTCGTACGGATAGTCGTGGACCGCGTTGTTGTAGCTCCAGAGGATCGGGGGAATCGGGTTCTTCGCGACCTGGCCGTTGCCCTGGTAGACCGCCTTCAGGATCGCCTCCTTGTTCGTCGCGTAGTTCAGCGCCTGCCGCACGAGCTTGTTGTCGAACGGCTTCTTCTCGACGTTGAACGCGATGTAGCCGATGTTGAGGCCTTCCTTCTGCTGGATCGCAAGCTGCGGGTCCTTGCGCATCTCGTCGAGATCTGCCGGCTTCGGGAACGCCATCACGTGGCATTCGCCGGTCTTGAGCTTCGCGTAGCGCGCCGTCGCGTCGCGCGTGATCGAGTACACGAGGTTGTCGATCTTCGGCCGCCCCTTCCAGTACTTGTCGAACGCCTTGTAGCGGATCGTCGCGTCCTTCTGGTAGCTGACGAACTCGAACGGCCCGGTGCCGATCGGATAGACGTCGGCGGCGTTGGGCGTGCCCTTGCTGCGCATCGTCTCGAAATACTCCTTCGACAGGATCGACGCGAAGTCCATCGCCATGTCGGCGAGGAACGGCGCCTCCGGCCGCTTCAGCGCGTAGCGGACCGTGTAGTCGTCGAGCTTCTCGACCTTGTCGACGATGTTCTTCATCCCCATGTCGTCGAAATACGCGTAGGTCTGGCCGGCAGTGAATTTGTGGAACGGGTGATTGTCGTCGGCCATCCGGTACCACGAGAACAGCACGTCGTCGGCGTTGAAGTCGCGCGTCGGCTTGAAGTTGGCGTTGCTGTGGAACTTCACGCCCTTGCGCAGCTTGAACGTGTAGGTCTTGCCGTCCGGCGACACCGTCCACGACTCGGCGAGCGCCGGTACGATGTTCGTCGTGCCGATCTCGAACTCGACGAGCCGGTTGAACATCGGCACCGAGACCGCGTCGAACGTCGTGCCGGTGCTGAAGAACTGCGGCTGGAAGCCTTCGGGGCTGCCTTCGGAGCAATAGACGAGCGTGCCTTTCGCGAGCGACGACGGCGCGGCCCCGAGCGCCGCCAGCGCCAGACCGGCAACGACGCACGCGCGCACTGGGAAATCGGTGGCGTATCTCATGATGTACCTCGCAAGTGGCGCCGGCGGGCCGGCGCGGCGACGCATGCTAGCCGACGGCGTGCCGCCCGGCAATGGCACGCGCCCGTAAGCGCGCGGCGCGGGCCGCGTAGAGGCAGATGCCGGCCGTTACCGCGACGTTGAGAGTCTCGACGGCGCCGCGCATCGGAATGCCGATCAGCCGATCGCACGCCTCTCGCGTGAGCCGCCGCATCCCCTGTCCTTCGGCGCCCAGCACCCAGGCGATCGGGCCCGAGACGTCGGCTTCGAACAGGCTTTCCCCGCACTGGTCGGCGCCGAGCAGCCAGACGCCGCGCTCCTTCACCTCCCGCAGCGCACGGGCGAGATTCGTCACCGCGACGACGGGTACGGTCTCCGCCGCGCCGCTCGCGGCCTTGGCCGCGGTCGCGGTCACGCCGACCGCGCGATCCTTCGGCACGATCACCGCCTGCGCGCCGAATGCGTCCGCGCTGCGCAGGCATGCTCCCAGGTTGTGCGGATCGGTGACGCCGTCGAGGACGAGCAGCAGCGCCGGCTCGGCGAGATCGGACAGCACGTCGTCCAGCGTGACGTGCGGGATCTGCTCATCGACGATCGCGACCACGCCCTGATGGACCGTGCGGCCCGCCAGCGCCACGAGCCGCGCCGCTTCGACCGCATGCACCGCCACGCCGGCCGCCCTTGCGCGTGAGGTGAGCTCGCGCATGCGCGCGTCCTGCCGCCCCGCATCGACATAGAGCGCTTCGACGGTCGCTGCGCTCTGGCGCAGCCGCGCCGTCACGGCGTGGAATCCGAACAACGGTCGCGTCGGCGGCACGGCAGCGTGAACCCCGGTTTCCGGGAGCGCGAGTGGGCAAAGCCCATTCTACCGTTCGCCGGGCCGCGCACGGCATGTGCCAGAATCGCGCCCGCTCGTCCCGGCGGCGTTCGCCGGGTCCACAGCCGAGGCAGCCGCGACCGTGCCCACCCAAGACCTTCGACAGTTCCTGGAATCCATCCTGCTCGTCGTGGCGGCGCTGCTGCCGATCGTCAACCCGCTGGGCGCCGCGCCGGTCTACCTCGCCAAGACGGTCGATCTCAACGCCGCCGAGCACGCGGACCTCGCGCGGCGCGTCGCGATCAACTGCTTCGTCCTGCTGCTCGCGTCGCTCCTGATCGGCGCGCACGTGCTCGACTTCTTCGGGCTCTCGGTGCCGATCGTGCAGCTCGCCGGCGGTCTGGTCGTCTGCTCGCTCGCGTGGTCGCTGCTCAACCAGCCCGACGAGCCGCTCGAGTGGGTGCACGACGCGGCAAAGCCGCTCGCGCGCCGTCCGGACCTGCAGATGCGCGCGTTCTATCCGCTGACGATGCCGCTGACCGTCGGACCGGGATCGATCTCGGTGGCGATCACGATCGGCGCCAACCAGTCGTCGCACGGCGTCGCCACGGTGATCGTCGACTCGCTCGCGCACCTGACCGGCGTGCTCGTCGTCGCGCTGTCGATCTTCGTCACGCTGCGCTACGCCGAGCGGATCCTGCGCCGCCTCGGGCCGACCGGCACCGCGGTGCTGCTGCGCTTGTCCGCGTTCATCCTGCTCTGCATCGGCGTGCAGATCATGTGGAACGGTGTGTCGGCGCTGTGGCGCACGCTCGCGGTTTCGTAACGCGATCACAGCGCGGGCAGCGGCGGGAATCCGCTATAATTCAAAGCTTCGTGCCGGTGTAGCTCAGTTGGTAGAGCAGCGCATTCGTAATGCGAAGGTCGGGGGTTCGACTCCCTCTACCGGCACCAAATTCACAGGTGGAATCGCGCGATGAAGACCTTTTCCGCGGTAATCGAGCGTGATCCGCAAACCGGTCTGTTCGTCGGGTTCGTGCCGGGCTTTCCAGGGGCGCATTCGCAGGGCGCGACGCTGGACGAGTTGAATCAAAACCTCCGCGAGGTCATCGGGATGCTGCTCGAGGATGGCGAGCCGCGGTTGGAATCCGAGTTCATCGGCGTGCAGAACGTTGCCATTGCTTAGCGCGTGGGCAATGTCCCTGTCCTGAAGCCTGCCGAAGTCGCCTCCATTCTGCGCAGACTGGGCTTCGCGGAAGTCCGCCAACGCGGGTCGCACAAGCAATTCCGCGACAACGCCGGCCGTTCCACCACGGTGCCGTTTCACCAAGGTCGCGATATTGCACCGGTTCTGCTTCGGCAGATCGCCAAGGACGTTGGACTGACGATCGAGGAGTTTCTTGAGCAACGCTAGGTGAAAGTTAAGGCGCGTTGCTTTCGTATTGGCGGTGGCGTAGCTGTTTCAGCTACAATCGTAGCCATGAAGGCAACACCCGGTCGAGCGGACGCCTCGTCGTTGGTGTCCCCGCGTCCTATCGGCGCCAAGTCCTGTCGCTGCTGCTCCTGCACCCCGAACGAAAGCTCCATGTACGGGAGATCGCTCGTCTCACCCGAACGACGGCCGGGACGCTCAACAAGGAGCTGACCCGCCTGCACGAAGCCGGGCTGCTCAACCGCGAGCGCGTCGGTAATCAGGTCCAATACTCTGCGAATCGCTCGCACCAGGTCTATCCGGAACTGGCCGGCATCCTGCGGAAGACCGTTGGTGTGGCCGATGTCCTGGTCGAAGCGCTTGCACCTCTGACCCACGACGTCAAGGTGGCGTTCGTCTTCGGCTCGATCGCGCGCGGCACTGAAACGGCGGGCAGCGCCGCCGATTTGCTCCTGATCGGGACACTGGACTTCGGCTCCGTGGTCGACGCTTTGCATCCCGCCCAGCAGCAACTCGGGCGGGAAATCAATCCCAAGGTCTTTTCGGTGCGCGAATGGAGAACGGCGCCTTGCTTGCCCGAGGTGCAGGCCGCTTCGACGCATTCGTCACGGTCGCCTCTGCGCGGACATCGCGGCGTAACGCATCGGCTGCCAGCGGCTCGACGAGGCGCGCGTGGATCCTGAATCGCAGGTCGACCGCGTCGCGCACCTGAATGGCGCCGCCGAGGATCGAAAGCGGCGCGATCCCGAACGCGGTTTGCTCGAGCGTCAGCCGGCCGTTGACGTCGAGTGTCGTGCGAGCCGCATCGACCTGCAGCGGGACGCGCATCGCGCGGGTCGTGCCGTGCAGCGTGATCGACACGCTCGCCATGCGTTCGCTCGCCCCGCCAGCGACGTCCCGCACGCCGACGACGGCGAACGGAAAGAGCTCGGCCTCGAGCACCCGCTGCAGCATGTTGCGGCGCGTGCCGGCGATGTCCTCGGCCGACGGGTGGGTGTCGAAGCCCGCCTCGGCGCGAAGCTGCGGCTCATCGACGACCATTCGATCGAGCGGCACGAAGAGATCGGCGCGGCCCGCATCCGGCAGGACGTACCCCTGCACGTCGTGGCTTGCGACGACGTGGTCGTGCCCGAGGCGCGCGAGCGACCCCGCCCGGCGCACCTCGAGGATCACGAGCGATTGCCCCGGATCGATCCGAAACACAGGTCTGCCGGCCGCAGCGGCGCGCTGGTAATCCTGCGCGGGAAACTCCGCCGGCCGCTCGGCCCCGGTCGGCGGCAGCTCCGCGAAGCGCGGTGCGCACGCCGCCAGCAGCGCGACGGCAAATGCGCAGACGAGCCGGCCGCCTTGCACGTCAGCCGGCCCCGCGCACCTGCGCCGCGCCCCTCACGCTCACTTGCTCGCGCCCGCCGCGCGCTCCATCTCGTCGGCGAGCGCCTCGAAGTCCCGCACCACGCTGCGCTGCATGGCGGCCTGCTCGATGCGGCCGAGCCACGCCGACCGGGTCGTCAGGCGGCCGGCGTAATCGAGCCGGACGCCAAGCGCCGTCGGCGTGAGCCTGTAGCTGCTCTCGAACGCCCGCAGCGGGCTCGCGCTTGCGGTCGATTCGAGCCGGTTGGGCGGCAGTTCCGTGACCTCGTAGGTGATATCGACCGGTATCCGCAGGAGCCCAAGCGGGGCGTCGCCGGATTGCGTAACGGTCAGGCGGTCGCCGCGACGCGCAACGATACGGCTCGAATGCAACCCCGGGATGAAGTCGGGATAGCGGTCGTAGTCGGTCAGGATTCGCCAGGCGGTCGAGGCGTCGGTGCGCAGCAGCGCACTGGCTTCGATGACAACGTCATCACCGTCGCGCTCGACCCGCACAGTGACGGCGGCTGCCGCGGCGGGCCACGCCGCTCCCAGGACCAGCGCCGTCATGCAGGCGGCTCCAAGGTATCGTGCCGCGCTATTTCCACGTTTCCTGTCCATTGCGCCTTGGGCAAAGCCGATGCGACGCCCGAGTTCCCGATTCGTAGACAAACAGGGCCGCAGCCGCCGTCATTCCGGTACTCCCCCCGGCATGCGCGGGGCGAGAATTGTCACCGGCGCGAATTTCGCGGCAAATTAGTGCGGAATTTGCCGAATGGCATACGCCGAATGTTCCGACCCGCGTCCCTTGACAGCAGTTGTACACCCGCGCAGAGTACCGCGACCACCACCTAAACAAGAATTATTCGAGAGGGAGTGATGGTATCCATCGTTCGGCGCACGCTTCGCAACTCCCTCCGTCTGGCGGGGGGTATTCTTTGCGCACTCGCGCTTCCCGTTCCGCTTGCATTCGCGCAGCAACCCGCCGCGCCGAGCGCCTGCGATCCGGCGCCTGCGAAGGCGGTCTCCGTGCAGGGAACCATCGAGGCGCGCCGCGGCGCGGCAGCGGCGTGGCAACCGGTCAAGCTGAACGACACGTTCTGCGCCGGCGATCAGATCCGGGTGGGCGACAAGAGCCGCGCCGACGTGGCGCTGCTCAACCAGTCCGTGCTCCGGATCAATGCCAACTCGACGATCACCGTCGAGGCGCCGAAGGAGGAAAGCACCAGCGTCGTGGGACTGCTCCAGGGCGCGGCGCACTTCTTCGCGCGCGGCCCGCGCAATCTCGAGGTGCAGACGCCGTTCACCATCGCAGGGGTGCGCGGAACCGAGTTCTACATCGACGTCGATTCGAACCAGACGCTGGTGAGCGTGTTCGAGGGGACCGTCGTCGCGCAGAATCCCGCGGGCAGCCTGAACCTGACCGACGGGCAGGCCGCCATTGCCGCCTCCGGGAAGGCGCCGGTCGCGACGGTCGTGGCCCGCCCGCGCGACGCGGTGCAATGGGCGCTCTATTACCCGCCGGTCGTGTATTTCCGGCCCGAGGACTTCCCGGCCGGCAGCGACTGGCAGGGCGCCGTTCGTCGGTCGGCCGAAGCGTACAACAGCGGTGACCTGAAGCAGGCGTTCGACGCATTGCAGGGGATCCCCGCCGACGTCCGCGAGCCGCGGCTCTACGCCTACCGCGCCCACCTCTCGCTCGCGGTCGGCCGTGTCGACGACGCCCGGGCGGACATCGGCCGCGCGCTGCAAGCCGCGCCGAACGATCCGAACGCCCTGTCGCTGCAGGCGATCATCGCGGTCGCGCAGGGCGACAAGGCGGCCGCAATGGATGCCGCGCAGCGGGCGGTGGCCGCCGCCCCCAATTCGGCGACCGCCCACATCGCACTCTCCTATGCGCAGCAGGCGCGCTTCGACCTGGCGGGTGCGCGGGCGAGCCTGCAGAAAGCAGTCGAGCTCGACCCGCAGAACGCGCTCGCGTGGGCGCGGCTCGCCGAGATCGAATCGTCGTTCGGCGAGTCCGGCAAGGCGCTCGCCGCCGCGCAGAAGGCCACCGAGTTGCAGCCGCGGCTCTCGCGGACCCAGACAGTGCTCGGCTTCGCGTACCTGACGCAGATCAGGACGGCCGAAGCCCGCGAGGCGTTCGAGAAGGCGATCACGTTCGACCAGGCCGACCCGCTGCCGCGGTTGGGGCTCGGTCTCGCCAAAATCCGCGACGGCAA